>CAYJWO010000216.1:1313-2509 GCA_964373825.1 uncultured Planctomycetales bacterium | reverse complement strand
TGTACGTTCCGTCGAACGCCCCGTTGAGGTCCACCACGTGCAGCCAGGTGGCCCCCGCGTCCACCCACCGTTGCGCCGTTGCGACCGGGTCGGTCGAATAGACGGTCACCGCCTCCCGCCTGCCTTGGGCCAGGCGCACGACGCGGCCATCCAACACATCCACGGCCGGGAGCAGCTCCATCAACAACACCCCGAACTGCGTTCATTGGTTCATTGGTTCACTAGTTCATCGGTTGGCTTGAGACCACCAGTGAACCAGCGAACGAGTGAACCGGTGAACGGTTTTACAGGTTGACGAAGTTTTGCAGCAGCCGCAGTCCCACGGCTTGGCTCTTTTCCGGGTGGAACTGCGTCGCGAAGAGCCGGTCGCGCCACACCATCGAGGCGAACCGCACCCCGTAGTCTGTTTCGAGCGCTACGACCGCGCGATCCTGAGGCTGCCCGTAGTACGAGTGGACGAAATAAAAGAAGCTGCCATTCGGGATGCCCTCGAGAAGCGGACAGCGGTCCGGTGGACCGTGGACTGTGGACCGTGGACGATCGATCTGGTTCCACCCCATGTGGGGCACCTTCAGGCGCGCCGGCTCGGTGCTCGCCGCTCTGGGCAGCGCGCGGACCGCACCCGCCAGCACCCCCAGCCCCGGCACGCCGGGATGTTCCTCGCTGCTCTCGAAGAGCAGCTGCAGCCCCAGGCAGATGCCGAGGTACGGCCGCTGCTCGCCGAGGGCCTGCCGCAGCGGCTCGACCAGTCCCCGGCGCGACAGCTCCCCCATCGCCGCGCCGAAGGCGCCCACCCCGGGCAGCACGAGCTTGTCCGCGCGGCGGATGGCGGCCGGATCGCTGGTGACCTGGACGCCGGCCTTCAGCGACTCCAACGCCTTGGAGACGCTGCGCAAGTTGCCCATCCCGTAATCAACCACAACAATCATGCGTTCACTGGCTCACTGGTTCATCGGTTCACTGGTTCATTGGTGGTCTCAAGCCAACCGTTGAACCAGTGAACGAGTGAACCAGTGAACGAGGTTACAGGCGGCCTTTGGACGACGGCACGCCGCGGACCCGGGGGTCCCGTCGAGTGGCCGCATCTAGCGACCGCCCCAACGCCTTGAAGACCGCTTCGCAGGTGTGGTGGAAGTCGCGCCCGGCGAGGATCGCGACGTGGAGGGTCGTCTTGGACGCTCGCGTGAACGCCTCCA
>CAYJWO010000216.1:0-1213 GCA_964373825.1 uncultured Planctomycetales bacterium | reverse complement strand
GTTTCCCGCGTCTTGCGCGTGATCGTGGCTCGTCGTGTCGCGCTCACCATGCACCCCCTACGAGGACAGGCGGATCTTCACCGCCTCCCAGTGCCGCGGCAACCGCTCGATGGCGGCGATCCGTTCGATCGGCTCCCGAACCCGCTCCAGGGCTTTCTTCGTATAGCTGATGACGTGCGTTCGCCGAATGAAATCGTCGAGCCCCAGCCCGGAGAACACCCGACCCGACCCGTTCGTCGGCAGGACGTGGCTGGGCCCGGCGACGTAATCCCCGACCGTGGTCGGCGAATAGGCGCCGAGCAACATCGCCCCCGCGCTGCGAATGCGCTTGGCCAACTTCTGGGGCGACCGCACCATGATCTCGAGGTGCTCGGGAGCCAATTGATTCGCCACCTCCACCGCCTCATCAAGATTCTTCACCAGCACGCAGAAACCTCCTGGCACCTGCTTTCGGACGAACCGGGCGAGCGTCTTGGAGGGCGTGATGAGAAAGCACAGGCCTCCCGCGTGTTCCGCCTCGCCCAGCAGATCAGCCACCACGTAGGCCGGGTTGGCGGTGCGGTTGGCGATCACCGCCACCTCCGAGGGGCCGGCAATCGTGTCCACGTCCACGAAGCCGAACACCTGCCGCTTGGCCTCCGTGACGTAGGCGTTGCCCGGCCCGACGATCTTGTCCACCTTCGGGATGGTCTTCGTGCCGAAGGCCATCGCCGCAATCGCCTGAGCGCCCCCAACCTTGTACACTTCAGTCACGTCCAGGAGGCTCGCGACCGCGAGGATGTGCGGATCAACGCGCCCGTCCGACTGCGGCGGGGTCGCCAGGATGATGCGCCGCACGCCGGCCTGCCGCGCGGGGATGACCGTCATGTACACCGTCGAAACGAGGCTCGCCGTCCCGCCGGGGATGTAGACCCCCACGCAGGCCAACGGGTCGAACTTCTCGCCCAGCACGACGCCGTCGCCGTCCACGATGCGCACCGGCTTGCGCCGCATCCGCCCATAGAACGACTGGACGTTCTGGATCGCCACCTTGAGCTGCAGCGCGAACTTGGGGTCCAAGTGCTGGAACGACCCGGAGATCTCCGCCTCGGTCACCCGCAATTGCCTGGCGGTGAGCCGCACCCGGTCGAACCGGCGCGTGTAGCGCAGCACCGCCTCATCGCCTTGCTGGTGCACCGTGTCCACGATGGCGCGCACCGCGGCCTCCAGGCGG
>CAYJWO010000215.1:0-2534 GCA_964373825.1 uncultured Planctomycetales bacterium | reverse complement strand
GCGCGCTCCACCGTGTAGCCCGGCAGGTGGGCGATGTCCTCCCGGATCGTCGCCTTGTAGGCCTCCCAGTTGGCGATCCCGACGCCCCACCAGATGTCGACGCGCTCGACGCTGACGAACGACTGCGCGGCCAGCACCGCCGCGGCCGACAGCAGCCCCGGGGTCGCACCGCAGCCGGTCAGGACCACGCTGCGCGCGTCGCGCACCAGGGGATCGAGCCGATACATCAACTCCACCGCCCGCGTGCGCTTGAGCATGTCGACGAAGACGAGGGGGCGCTCGGCGCGGGCGAACCGCTCGATGATCCCAGGGATGAACGTGTGAGGCATGTTGGGCAATGCGACGACGGCCGCGTCGAACTGCGCCGAGCGTTCCACGAGGGCTCCCAGCGGATCCTCGCAGTGGCGAGCTTCGAGAGCGGCGGCCACCATGACCCCGCCGGTACCCGCGCCGGCCGACGACGCCTGCAGCCCCTCCACCAGGTCTCCGGCGATCGCCCCCACGCGGGACGCGTCCAGCCCCTCGGAGGACACGGCGAACCCCCGGCTGTCGCAGACGGCGGTCAGCTGCAGCTCCCGCTTCATGCCGATGATCCGGGCCGCCGCCTTGCCCAGTCCGCCCGCTCCGAACACCGCCACGCGCACCGGTGCCTGCAATTCCCCCATGCGCTGCCTGCCTCCTAGGCGTGCTGCAGCCACGTTTGGCGGCACGATTGGCGCTCCACCAGGCGCGTGCCGAGCAGCCGCTTGACCGGGTGCCGCTGCTTGCCGCGCAGGAGGCTGGCGAGGATCTCGACGGCCAGCTCGGCCACCTGACTCAGCGGCTGCCAGACGGTCGTCAGCGACACCTTGGCGAACGCCGCGATCGGACTGTCATCGAACCCAACCACCGAGACGTCCTCCGGCACGCGCAGCCCCAACTCCAGCGCCACCTCGATCGTCGTCACGGCCATCTCGTCGCTGGCGGCGAAGATCGCCGTCGGCCGCTCCGAGTGGCCCAGCAACCGCCGTGCTGGCTCCCTGGCCGACGGCCCGCTGTAGTCCCCGTGCTCCACGAAGTGCGCCTTGACCGGCAAATCCCGCGCCTTCATCGCCCGCAGGTACCCATCCAGCCGCTCGATGCCGACCGGGGTCCGCAGGTGGCCGGTGATGGTGGCGATGTCCCGGTGGCCCAGGCGCGCGAGGTAGGCTACCACCTGCTCGGCGGCCAGCCGGTTGTCCACGGCGACGCAGCTGACCGGCAGCTCCTCGATGTAGTGGTTCAGTACGACGCACGGGATGTGCTGATCCATGACCCAGTCGAGCTGCTCTTCGTTGCCGTCGATGTCCGCGAAGAGCATGCCGTCCACCATCGCCGTGTTCAGGAACGACCGGCCGTTGGTCACGTGGAGCAGGATGTCGAGCTTGGCCCGCGCCCCGGCCGTTCCCACGCCCTTGAGCAGCTCCCCGATGTAGAACGAGTGGAACATGTCGGCGAACCGCGGCAGGATCAGCCCCGCCGTGCTCACCCGTCCGCCGGCGAGCCGCTGGGCGCTGGGATTCGGATGGTAGCGCAGCGCCTTGATCGCCCCGAGGACCCGCTGACGGTTCACGTCGGACACGGTGGCGACGCCGTTGATGACGCGCGACACGGTGGTCGTGGAGACGCCGGCCCGCCGGGCGACGGCGTCGATGTCCACTTTCTTCACCTGCGACGCGCTCCTCATGGAGACGCCGCCTGGGAGAGCAGCTGTGTACCCGACGGATCGATGAGCTGCGCGGTCACGAAGATGAGGAGGTTCGACCGCTCCGTCGACACGCTCGTCTTGCGGAACAAGGGTCCCACCACCGGCAGCGACCCGAGGAGCGGCACGCGGGTCACCGCATCGGTCGTCGTGTCCTTCATGAGCCCGCCGAGGACGATCGTCTGGCCGTTCTCCACGACGACCGTCGTCTCGAGGTTGCGCGTCGTGAAGCGCGGGATCGTCACCTCCCCGCCGAAGGTGTCGTCGGTCTTCTTCTCGCTCACCTCGGGCTTGAGCGCCAGCGTGATCGTCTTCAGATCGCGCCCGACGCTCGGGGTGACGTTGAAGAGGATCCCGAGGTCCTTCGTCACGAAGTCCTGCGGCGCGTTGACGAAGCGCGTCTCATCCACGCCGTCAACGGTCCCGGTGAAATCCCCATCGCCGTCCAGGTCTTCGCGCACCACCGTCGGCTCGAACTTCGTCGCGTAGACGAACTCGGTGACGATCTTGATCGTCGCGGTCTGGTTGTTCAGCGTCGTGATGCGCGGGGCGGAGAGCGTCTTGCTCTTCTCCTTGCGCAGCAGCGCGTGCAGCACCTGCTTGTACTGGGTTCCGGTGAGGACCCCCTGCACCGTCAGGTTCAACCCGTGTGCCTGGTTGTCAAAATCGCCGAAGTTGATCTTGGTCCCGCGCGGCGGGGTATCGAGCGTACCCGTGCTGGCCAGTTGCAGCCCCGCGCCCTGCGTTCCCTTCTTGCCCTCCTTCTTGGTCAAGCTCGCGTTGCCGGTGAGCTCCGAGTCCAAGCCCAGTT
>CAYJWO010000214.1:1179-2538 GCA_964373825.1 uncultured Planctomycetales bacterium | reverse complement strand
CCAGCCTGGACCATCGCATCACCGACAGCCGGCTTGTAGAGGATGGGCTGCTGGCAGTGCAAGTAGCGCGCGACGGACGGGACGTCATCACTCGGCTCGTGCAGCAACCGGCCCTCCAAGGGATTCCGTTGATCGCGGCGGTCAGCTCGGACGTGGACCTGCGCGATCAGGAGAGCCTCCTCTGGGGGATCTTCACCCGGTTCGATCCGGCGCGCGACGTCCTCTTCGCCTCGACGGAAGCGCGGGGGGCCTGGACGGTGTGCCGCGGCTGTCTGGGAATCGACGCGACGTTCAAGCCTGGCTATCCGGACCCGGTGGTCATGGATGGGGCGGTCGCTCGGCGCGTCGAAGAGCGATGGGGACAATATTGGCGCGGGTGAGCGTGGGAGCCAGGATGGCGCTCGCGCTGGGGCTGGCCGCTAGCGCCCCCTCAGCGGCCGCGTACCAACCACCACGGCCGATAAACCAGGCGGAGGTCAACGCGTTCTTCTACGCGTTGGGCGAGGCGCTCAAGCGATGCGACGCTGACGAGGTCGCGTGGTTGCTGCATTCGCGGGCCACCTTCAAGCTGCAAGTCCGCGGCGAGCCGCGGCAGCTGATGAGCCGCGACGAATACCTGCGGCAGTTCCGGGAGTCTTGCAAGCCGCGCGTGTACACCTGGGATGAGAGCAACGCCTCGACCGCTATCAGCCAGTATGAAGCCATCGTCACCGTGCGGGCTCGGGGCGCATCAACCTCGCGGTTCGTCTTTTGGGACACGGTGGCCATTGAGTCGATGGATCAGACGTCCGTAGTCGTGCGCTCCGGTGACGGGCTGAAGCTCAAATCGGTGCGGGAGATCATCGTGTACGCGCCGCAAGGCTCACAACCGGTCACCCCCTGGTGGGAGCGCCGATGAGTGCTGTCGACGACGCGGCGAAGAAGCTCTCGCAGGGCGAGCGCCTGACGCGCGACGACGCCCTGGCCCTCTTCGCGACGGACGATCTCTTGGGGCTCGGCCGCCTGGCCGACCAGGCTAAACGCGCGCGGTGGGGCGACCGCGCGCACTTCGTCATCAACCGGCAGATCAATCCGTCGAACGTCTGCGTGCTCTCCTGCAAGTTCTGCGACTTCGCGACCAAGCGGGGCCGCCCCAACGCCTATGAGATGACGATCGAAGAGATCCTCGCATGCTGCACGCCAGAGCTGCGCGAGGTGCACATCGTCGGCGGGCTGCACCCGGACTGGCCGTGGAGCTACTACCTGGAGATGCTGCGCGCCATCACGACGGCCTTCCCGCAGATCCAGGTCAAGGCGTGGACCGCCGTCGAAATCGATTTCTTCTCGAAGAAGTTCCGCCTGACGGTCGAGCAGGTCCTC
>CAYJWO010000214.1:0-1079 GCA_964373825.1 uncultured Planctomycetales bacterium | reverse complement strand
CTCAAGGCGTACTGGGTGACGATGGGGGAGGAGAGCGCCTCGGTCGCCCTGCACTTCGGGGCGGATGACATTGACGGGACGATCGGCGAGGAACGCATCATGCACGCAGCCGATGCGATCTCGCCGGTCACGTTGACACGGGACCGGCTGGTGGAGCTCATCCGCCAGAGCAACTGCGTGCCGGTGGAACGCGATGCCCTCTACCATACCCTCCACGTCTACAACGACGCGCATTGCGCGAGTGCCGTATCTCAATAGCGTCGTCTTCTACGAGGGGTTGCCACTGGGCGGCTCCCTCGAGCTGACGACCTGTGTCCCGCGCGAGCTCGGCCGGCTGGCGGCGGGAGGCGAGCTGCTCGCCGGCCCGCTCTCCGTGGCGGATTACCTGCGGCTGGCGGACACCTTCGAGCGGCTCGGCCACTTCGGGATCGCCACACGGGGACGGGCGCACAGCGCCATCTTGTTTTCCCGCCGCTCGCTGCGCCAGCTGGATGGCGCCTTGATCGCGGTGTCGGAGGAGACCTCAACGACCAGCCTCCTCTTGCGCCTCCTCTTGGAACAGCGTGATCACCTCCAGCCAACGTACCATGTCGGCCCCCATCCGGAAGCCGACGCCCTGCTGCTCATCGGCGATGATGCCCTGCGCTTGCGCCAGGCCAACACGCAGTTTCCTTTCGAGGTGGACGTAGCGTTTGAGTGGTGGCTGTGGCAGCACCTGCCGTTCGTGTTCGCCGTCTGGGCCGTCCGCAAGGACGCGCCAGACGCTCTCAAGCGCGAGGTGGCCCGATCACTCGGCCATGCGGTCTCGATCAACCAGGGGCGATTGGGCGAGCTGGCCGCCGCCGCGGCCGAGCGGTTGGGGCCGTCGGCCGACATCTGGCAAGGGTATCTAGAGAGTTTCGTCTACCGGTTGGGTCGCGAGGAAGAATCCGGGCTGGCCCGATTCCGTGAGCTGGCGAATGCCCATCATCTGCTCTGAGGCCATCGAGGAAGCCGTGCTCTCCGGGCGTCGGCTGACGCGGGAGGAGGGGTTGTGGCTGTGGCGGCAGGCCGATGTGCTGGAGCTCGGCCAGTGGGCC
>CAYJWO010000213.1:0-2548 GCA_964373825.1 uncultured Planctomycetales bacterium | reverse complement strand
TGCTCCGGGCGCCGCGGGGGCGCCATCTCGTGGTGGATGCCGGATCGCGCGAAGCGGGGGCTCACCGCGTGCTGCCGTTTCTCCGGCACGAGGGAATCAATCGCGTGGACGCGCTCGTCCTGACGCATCCGGACGAGGACCACATCGGCGGGGTCGTCCCGCTGCTCCAGTCATCGATTCCAGTGCGGCGGCTCTTGACGAGCGGCGCGTGGGATGACACGATGACCGCGCAGGCGATCGATCGGCTCGCGGCGACTGAGCGAGTGCCGCGGCACACGCTGGCTGCAGGCGAGACGATCGCGCTGGAGCCGGGCGTGCGCGTGGAGGTCCTGCACCCCCCGCGGGGCTGGGTGCCCGGGACGGACCCGGCCGACAACGACAACTCGGTCGTGCTGCGCGTGACGCGGGGTACTGTGAGCTTCCTGCTGACGGGCGATCTTGATGAGCGCGGCGTCCAATGGGTGCTCGAGCGCGATATGGCGCTGCGCGCCACGATATTGAAAATCCCGCATCACGGCAGCGATCTGGGAACGTGCGGGCCGGCGTTCTTTGCGGCGGTTCGGCCGGCGCTGGCGGTGTTGAGTGTCGGGACCGCGCACCGGCTGCCGTCGCCAAAGACGCTGCAGGGACTCGCGGCGACCCGGGCGGCGCTCGTGACGACGCGCGCCGACGGGGCGGTGCGGATCCGCACGGACGGCCGCCGGGTGGACGTATTCACCGGCCGCCGCCGGCTGCTGCGCATGACGTTCACGGTGCCCATGCACACTGATGACTGATCCGTTGGCCCTGCGGCTCCTCGCGGGGCTGGGGCTGTTCGTTGGATCGCTCGCCGCCGGCTGGGGGCTCCGGCGGCAGGGCGCCTTGACCGATCCGGTGGCCGCCCGGCTTGTCGGCATCGTGGTGAAGGGGATTGCGCCGATCGTCCTGTGCCTGGCCGTGTGGCGGATGGAGCTCCGCCGCCTCGAGCCGTGGCTGCTGCCTCTCGCGGGGCTGATCATCGCCGCCTCCGCGACGCTGCCGGCGCTGTGGTACGCTCGCACCACCCGGCTGATCCGGCCGCAGGCCGGCAGCTTCCTGATCTGCGCGGTCTTCTCCAACTTGGGCTACCTGGGAGCGTTCCTCGCGTTCGCGCTCTACGGCGAGGAGGCCTACGCGCTGTGCGTGCTCTACTTCACGTTCTTCTCGCCGATGTTCTACACGTGGGGGTTCTGGGTGGCGTCGCGCTATGGGGGTCGCGCGAACACGACGTCCATCCACGCGGCGGCGGCGGACGAGCTGCGTTGGTATCCCTTCGTCGGGCTCGCTCTCGGCGTACTGCTCAGCCTCGCCGAGGTGCCGCGGCCGCCGTGGTGCGAGACCATCAACCAGGTGCTGATTCCCATCGAGACAGCGCTCTTCCTCGCCGTCGTCGGCTCGCAGCTGACCCTCGCGTCGCCGCGCGCGTGGTGGCGGGCGGGCGCGGTGATGAGCGGAGTGAAGTTCCTCTACACCCCCCTCGTCGCGTGGGGGCTGGTGACGCTGCTCGGGCTCCAGGGGCTGCCGCGAACCATCGTCCTGCTCGAGGCGTCCATGCCGGTCGGAGCCTCGCCGCTGGTGCTGCCGCTACTCTTCGACCTGGACCGGGACCTGGCCAACGCCCTGTGGATCATCACGACCGTCCTGGCGATCCCCTGGCTCCTCCTCGTCCTGCCGCTGCTGCAGCGGCTGTGAGACTGCCTCGTTTTGACATCGGGGGATCGATTTGCTAAGGTGGTGCCGTCGATGACACCCCCGCGCATCGCCCCATTCCTCGTCTGGGTTCTTGCGGCCGGTCCGCTTGCCCCGAGCGCCTTCGCCGCGTGGGTCTGGTCGCCGGACACCGGTTGGGTTGGCCCCAGCGGGGCGGTGAAGGACACCCCGGCGGAGCAACTCGCCTACGCGCTTGGGTTCTTCGAGCAGCAGGACCACGAGCGGGCCGGGAAGGAGTTCACGAAGCTGCTGAAGGCCTACCCGAAGGCGCCGGAAGCCCCGGACGCGCAATACTACCTCGGCCGGTGCGCGCAAGCCACGGGCGACGGGTACAAGGCGTTCCGGGCCTACCGCAAGACGATCCAGGTGTACCCCTCCACCACGCGCTTTGAGGAAATCCTCCAGCATGAATACGCCATCGGCGAGGCGTTCCTGGGTGGGCAGAAACGCAAGCTGTTCGGCACCGCCGCCCTCCTGCCGGCCCGCGACAAGGCGATCGAGATCTTCCAGGCGATCGTGGAGGACGGCCCCTTCAGCCCGTATGGGGTATTGGCGCAGTACAAGCTCGGGTTGACGTATCTTACGCTGCACGAGTTTGAGCAGGCGGTCAGCGCCTTCGAGCAGCTCATCGACCGGTATCCCGACTCGGAGCTGGTGGACGACGCGCGGTTTCAGATCGCCCAGGCCAGCCTCAAGGGGACGTTCAACGCCGCCTATGACCAGGCGCCAACCACCCACGCGGTCCAAGAACTGGAGCAGTTCCTTGAGACGCACGCCGAGAGCGAGCTCAGCCCGGAGGCCAGCGAGCGGCTCGGCGAGC
>CAYJWO010000212.1:0-2558 GCA_964373825.1 uncultured Planctomycetales bacterium | reverse complement strand
TCCTACAAGATCGCCGCCCACGCGGCGGATGTGGCACGCGGTCGGCGGGGGGCGCGCCAGCGGGACGACGCGCTCTCACGCGCGCGGTTCGCGTTCGACTGGGAACAGCAGTTTGCCCTGTCGCTGGATCCAGAAGCATCCCGTCGGATGCACGACGAGACGCTGCCGGACGATTTCTACAAGGAGGCGAAGTTCTGCTCGATGTGCGGCCCGTCGTTCTGCTCGATGCGCATCACGCAAACCACTGCGCGCCTCATGGAACAGCCGGTTGCCAAGGAGACCCCCGTGCATGGAGATTGAGAAGCAGCTCGAGAAGCACCTGAAGCGGCTCAACCGGACCATCCGCAAGCTCGTCGCCCAGGCCCCGGAGTTCCGTGACCTGCGCAGGTTACTGCGCGAGGAAGCGGTGGAGCTGGCCATCTACGTCGTCCCCCTCATCGGCGGCAAGCCGGTGGGCGACGAGATGCGCTTCGAGCTGACGGAGTCCGACCGACAGTTCCTGAAGTCCGTCGGCATCCGGCTTGAGTGAGGCGCCAGCGCGTCAGGGGTCGTCCTTCCCTTCGACGAGATGCCCTTCTTGTCGTCCTAACGGGTTTCGTGATAGCATGTTGCACTCGTAGCCAAGGAGTCACGCCATGCCTGCCAAGCGCCCGGTGACACTCGACGATCTGGATCTGCCGGCCGGGAAAAAGTCCCGGCTCTACCGGCTACTCTACAAGTACGGCCCCGGGCAGGGGCGGCTCATGGTGCTGCCGATCGACCAGGGGCTGGAGCATGGCCCCAGAGACTTCTTCGTCAACCCGGATAGCGCCAACCCGGAGTACGAGCTGCGCTTGGCCCTCGAGGGAGGCTTCTCCGCGATCGCCTTCCAGATCGGGCTGGCGGAAAAGTACCTCCGGGCGTTCGCCGGCAAGGTGCCGCTCATCCTCAAGCTCAACGGGAAGACCGAGGTGCCGCCGGACGATGAGGCGTTCTCCCCCTGCCACGCCACGGTCGCCGATGCGGTGCGGCTGGGAGCCGAGGCGGTCGGGTACACCTGCTACGTCGGCTCGCCGCGGCAGGATGACGACTTCATCCAGTTCGGTCGGGTCCGGCGGGACGCGGAGCGGCTGGGGATGCCGGTCATCCTGTGGGCGTACCCCCGCGGCAAGCACATGGAGCAAAAGGGGGGGCGCGACAGCCTCTACGCCGTCGCCTACGCGGCCCGCGTGGCGCAGGAGCTGGGGGCCGACGTCGTGAAGGTCAACTACCCGAAGGTGTCGGAGGAGAAGCGGCCACAGTACCCCAAGGAGTACCAGGCCCTGCAGTACTCCAAGCGGGAGATGCTGGAGCACATCGTGGCCGCGGCCGGCCGCACCCTGGTCCTCATGTCCGGGGGCTCCAAGCGGACGGACGACGAGCTGCTCGACGACGTGCGCATCGCCCTGGAGGCGGGGGCCACGGGGTTCATCTTCGGGCGCAACGTCTGGCAGCGGCGATTCGGCGAGGGCCTGGAGATCGCGGGCCGCATCAGCAAGATGTGCCAGGACGTCAGCCGCGCATCGGCAAAACAGAACGAGGCGCTCGTCTAGCCCCCATGCCGACGTGGACGAAGGTCGCCACGCGGGGTGAGCTGGCCGACGGGACGGGCAAAGTCGCCGACATCGGCGGCAAGGCGGTCGCCGTGTTCAGCTGCGGCGGCACCATCTACGCCGTTGACAACATTTGCCCGCACCGCGGCGGGCCGCTGGGGGAGGGCAGCCTCTCCGGCACCACCGTGACCTGCCCTTGGCACGGGTGGGAGTTCGACGTCGCGACCGGCCGCTGCGCGATGAACCCTGCCGTTACGCAAGCGACCTATCCGGTGAAGCTTGAAGGCGACGACATCCTGATCGGGGTCTGATGATGGAACGCGCGTGCGTAGCCCTGCTGTCGGGCGGGTTGGACAGCGCGATCGCCGCGCAGTTGATGCTCGAGCAGGGCATCACGGTGCACGGGCTCTACCTGTCGCTCAGTTGGGGCTGTTGCGACAAGGACCAGGCGATCGCGGCCGCCGAGCAGCTCGGGATCCCCCTCATGGTGCTGCCGGTTGGCGACGCGTACCTCGACGTCATCCGGGCCCCCAAGTACGGCTACGGCACGGCGATGAACCCCTGCGTGGACTGCCGCATCTACATGTTCCGCCTGGCCAAGCGCTACATGGACGAGGTGGGTGCTTCCTTCGTGGTGACCGGCGAGGTCGTCGGCCAGCGGCCGATGTCCCAGCGCCACCGGCCGATGGCGATTATCGAGGCGGAGAGCGAGTTAGAAGGGCTGCTCCTGCGGCCGCTGTCGGCGCAGCACCTGGAGCCGACCTTGCCGGAACTGTCGGGCGTGGTCGATCGCCAGCGGCTGCTGGGGATTCAAGGCCGCGCGCGGCACGAGCAGTTCGCGCTCGCACGGGCGAAGGGCATCACCCAGCACTCGACGCCGGCCGGCGGGTGCCTGTTGACCGACGAACACTTCGCCCGCAAGGCCCGCGACCTGTTCGAGCACGCGGCCCGGCCGACGACGAAAGACATGGAGCTCTTGACGATCGG
>CAYJWO010000211.1:0-2567 GCA_964373825.1 uncultured Planctomycetales bacterium | reverse complement strand
CGGCAGCCCGAAGCCCATCGTGCCCAGGCCCCCGCTCGTGATGAGCGACCGCGGCCGGTTGAACTGGTAGAACTGCGCCGTCCACATCTGGTGCTGGCCCACACCGGTCGCGACCACCGCGCGGCCCTGCGTCGCTTCGGAGATCTGCTGGATGACGAACTGCGGCAGCAGCTTCGTCTTCTCCCGGTAGGTCAGCGGATGCTTGCGCCGCATCTCCTGGATCGTCTTGTGCCACTCGGCGGTGTCCGGAGCCTTGACCAGCCGGTTCAGCTCCTGCAGCACCGCCTTCACGTCGCCGACCACGGGGTAGTCTACCATGACCGTCTTGTTGATTGATGAGGGGTCCACGTCGATGTGGATTTTCTTCGCATGGCGGGCGAACTCGTCCGGCTTGCCCGTCACGCGGTCGTCGAAGCGGGCCCCGATGCCGATCAGCACATCGCACTGCGCCACCGCGTAGTTCGTGTACTCGAAGCCGTGCATGCCGAGCATCCCGAGGCTCAGCGGGTCCGCCTCCGGGAACGCCCCCAGCCCCAGCAGGCTCGTCGTCACGGGAATACGGGTCGCCCTCGCGAGCGCGGCGAGCTCCTCCGACGCGCCCGAATGGATCACCCCTGCCCCGACGTAGAGGATCGGCCGCCGGCTTTGGTTAATGGCGTCGGCTGCGCGGCGGATCGCCTCGGGGTCGAGCGGTGGGGCCGCCTGGACGCGGTAGCCGCGGATGTTCACGTCCGGATAGACGAACTCCGCCTCGTTGACGGTGGAGTCCACCGGCAGGTCGATGAGCACCGGACCGGGCCGTCCGGTGCGCGCGATGTAGAACGCCTCCCGCACGACGCGGGCCATGTCGTTCACGTCCTTCACCAGGTAGCTGTGCTTGGTGATAGGCCGCGTGATGCCGATGGTGTCGGCCTCCTGGAACGCGTCGTTGCCGATCACCGACGTGCGCACCTGGCCGGTGATAGCGACGATCGGAATGGAGTCCATGAAGGCGGTCGCAATGCCGGTCACGAGGTTGGTGGCCCCGGGGCCGGACGTGGCGAGGCACACGCCCACCCGCCCGGAGGCCCGGGCGTAGCCGTCGGCCATGTGCGCGGCCCCCTGCTCGTGCAGTGTCAGCACGACCTTGATCGGCGAGCGGTAGAGGGCGTCAAAGGTGGGCAGGTTGGCACCCCCGGGAATCCCGAAGGCGACATCCACCCCCTCGCGCTGGAGGCATTCGACCAGGATGTGAGCGCCTTTGAGCTTGGCCATGACAAAAAGCAATTATAACACGTGTCGTCCCTATTGGCCTGCTGAGAGGAGCGGAAGAGGAACGGGAGCGACCGAGGGCACCGGAACTACGAGAGGAGTGCTGGCGCCGGCGCCCGTCGGCCCGCGGCCTTCGGATGCCAGCGCCAGTGCACGAGGGAGCGCTGATTGGCGGGGGTCGTGCAGTGGTACTGGGCGAAGGCCCAGGCGTCCGGCCCGACGACGTCGTGGAGGTAGAAGGTCAGCTCCCCGCGCACGTCCGAGAGGATTCGGCTGGACCGTTCGTCCGCGCGGCGCGGTTTGAGCAGGAACTGCACGGTGAAGCCCTTGCGCGCCCGCCGCGCGACCAGCGCGACGGGACGCCGATCCTCGCCGTAGGCGATGCTGATGTGGTCACCCCGGCGATTCACGACGCCCTCGATCCACGCCGCTTCGTCCGCTGGTGTGACGCGCATCCGTCGGCCTTTCGTTTTGACAAGCCGGCATGGCGCCTCCGTGAGCCAGCGCCACGCGTTGTGCCACGTAACAGGCGACTTCCTGTTCCCGAGCCCTGCGGCCGGAAACCCTACGGCAGGGAGCGCAACGCGCGCGTCCCTGGGGAAATGTTCACGCGGTGTTCGGCTAGGTCGCGTGCGACTTACGACTTGACGACGTTGGCGGCCTGCGGACCCTTCTGCCCGTTGGTCACCTCGAACTCCACCGTCTGCCCTTCCTGGAGCGACTTAAAGCCCTCGCCCTGGATCGCCGAGTGGTGGACGAACACGTCCTTCGAGCCGTCTTCCGGGGTAATGAACCCATACCCCTTCTGGTCGCTGAACCACTTCACGGTACCTCGTGCCATGCTCTTCACCTCCTTTCTGCTATGTTGTCTTGCGCCCCACGACGTACGTAATGCGCCCCTGGTACAGATCGTATGGAGAAAGCAGCACGCCGACCCGATCGCCCTCCAGGATGCGGCGCGCCTGCCAGCGGATCTTGCCGGCCACGTACGCCAGCACGCGGTGCCCCCCGGTCAGCTCCACCCGGAAGCGCAGGTCGCGCAGGCGCTCCACCACGCATCCTTCGACGCCGATCGCCTCTTCCTTAGGCATGCCCGGATGCGTCCCCTCTGAGAAGCAAAAAACCGCGGAGCAGCCTGCAGCTCCACGGTTTCGTCATCACTCAAAGCTGAAAACCACTATGTGAGACTATCATGCTTCGGGCATCGAGTCAACCACAATTCCCACAATTCCCGCCCGCAGGAGCCAGCAGGCGGGGCAACTGCTGCACCAATGACGAGCGCGCAATCTTCGGCGGTGTGGTGGTCATCAACTTCA
>CAYJWO010000210.1:0-2571 GCA_964373825.1 uncultured Planctomycetales bacterium | reverse complement strand
AGTGTCTACAACTTCTTACCCTACTACCGGCGGGCGCACCTCGTGGGTGCTTCCTTCTCCAAGGCGGTCGGCTCGCTCGTGTTCAAAGGGGAGGGGGTGCTCAACCCCCGGGCGGCGCTGCCCACGCTGGACGCCGGCGACCCGGACGGCGTGCTCAGGCGCACGGTGCTCGACTACCTGCTCGGTGTCGACTTCACGCTCTTTGGACAGGTCGACGCCAACGTGCAGGTCCTCCACCGGGTCGTGTCGAACTTCAACGACCTGATCGCCAACGAGAAAGAATTCCGCACGCATCTGTCGCTGTGGCTGAAGACCGAACTCTTCGGCGGGAAGCTCGTACCGGAGCTCCTGGTGATCCAGGGCCTTTCTGAGCAGGACGTCCTCCTGCGGCCCAAGCTCACGGTGAACCTGACGGACAGCCTGCGCTGGAAGATCGGCGCGGACGTGTTCCAGGGGGAGCCGACCGGCCTGTTCGGGCGCTTCGACCAGAAGAGCCGCATCTACACCGAGCTCACCTGGCTCTTCTAATTAGGGACAGCCACTGATTAACTGTAGAGGCTAATCAGTGGCTGTCCCTAATTACTAGGCGCGGAGGTAGTGGGGGAGCGGGGAGAGGTAGAGCGACTTGGCGAGCCGAGTCACCCATGAAGAGGCCGGGGTCGTCGGCACGCGCACGGGCTCGGAGGTTCTTGCCGGCCGCTCCAAGCCGATGTGGGTGATGAAGTACGCTCGGTGGCTCGCATCGGGGATGCGCGCCCGGCGGATGAGCCGCTTGAACTCCCGGTACGTCAGCCCCGCGTAGAATGAGTCGTAGGTCAGCCGCCGCAGCGTCCGGCCATAGCGCAGCGTGTAGAACGGCAAGGCCAGCCCCATCAGCAGCCCCGGCAGCCGCCGGACATCCCGCGCCAAGATCGCCCCTTCCGGCTTCGCCACCCGCTTGATCTCCCGCAAGGCCGCCAGCGGCTCCGGCAGCTGGTGGAGCATGTTGTGGCAGATGACGAGGTCGAACGCGCCATCCGGAAACGGCATCCGCTTGGCATCCGCCCGCAGGAAACGGATGCGCCGCCCCACCCCGTAGGCATCCGCGTTGCGCCGGGCCAGGCGGAGCATGTTCTCCGAGAGGTCGATCGCGTCGATCGTGATCTCTGGGCTCAGCTTGGCGGTTCGGATGGCGATCCACCCGGGGCCGGTGCCGACGTCCAGCACCCGCCCGCGCGTCACCCCCATGCGCACGGCGGATTCGGCGAAGCCCTGAAAGAGCACCTCGCCGAAGAGGCGGTCCAACTCGTCGTAGGCGAGCGCCTCCTCCTCGGCCGCCATCACCTCCGGTTCCAGCGTGCGTCCCATGCTACGGGCTATTTAAGACGAGCGGACGGGAGAGGTCAAGGGGGACCAGAAAAAAGACAGCCACGACTGCCTCCGCGGCAGCCGTGACGGTCTTCAGGAGGGGTTGGTTGGTAGAGCGATTTACCGCGACGTCTTGCGGCGCCGAATTCCGGCACCCAAGAGCCCCAAGCCCATCAGCAGCGCGCTGCCGGGCTCAGGAATCACTGTCGGGAACAGGTCGCCCGGGCCGTCGCTGCGGAACTGCCAGATCGACGTCCCGCCAAAGGCCGCGTTCGGCTCGAACTCCGCCGAGAACACGAGGTGGTTGAAGATCGGAAACCCTCGCGCCAGCGCCAGCTCCTCGCCGGGATCGCTGCTCGCAATGGTCAGGTACAGGAGCCCCGAGTTGTTCACCACCAGGTCCAGCTGGCCGAACGCCTCACCCGTGGTCAAGCTGGTGAGGTGGGCGTAGGAGTACCCGGTGTCGTCCGCGGTGCCCGGCAGCCCATCCACCCCGAGGCCGTCCGTCGGGTCCAGCCCGAACGTCAGGAACGGCACCCCGCCGGTCCCGTCGGTCGCGGCCGCGACATTGGCCGCCATGGTGCCGATCGTCGAGAACTTCAGGCCGGCCCCGGTGTCGTGGTAAAACCGGAACATCTCACCAGCCCCCAAGGGGATGAGGACCGGCAGACCCGTCGCCGGGTCGGTGAACGTCGTGATCGCCGGGTTGCCCAGGATCAGGTGGACCGGGTTCCCACTGAACGGATCCGGTGCTGCGATCCCAACGATCTGCTGGATGAACACGCCGCTGATCTGGTCGATCACCGGGATCGGGTCGCCCACGTAGCTGATCGTGTCCGAGGGCACGCCGCGGATCTGGAGGATGTTGATGATCCCGACGAGGTGGTCGCCGATCGCCGGCCCCAAGGCCGGGCTCTTGATCACCCCGGCGGAGTCGAACAAGGTCTCCCGGTTCTCGAAGAGAATCTCGTTCAGCTCCCCCGTCACGAACACGGCCTCGGCCTGCGGCGCCCAAGCGCCCAGCAGAACCAAGGCTCCAATCACGAACCGCGCAACACGGTGCATCAACCCCTCCTTGTGTTGCTGTGCTCCACGCACCAACCCGTGCATTTCCACTTCACCGAATGCCTCGACCGGTCACGACGACCAGCAGCGTCCACGCCAGAATCCGCGCGTCGAGCATGAGGCACATCCGGCGGACGTACAGCAAGTCGAAGCGCAGCT
>CAYJWO010000209.1:0-2584 GCA_964373825.1 uncultured Planctomycetales bacterium | reverse complement strand
GGGAACTGGTACCGGTTGGCCCGCTCGATCTCCTGGATGAAGCGCTTCATGAAGTACTCGCGGTTGTGGACCCCGGTCAGGCGGTCCAAAATCGCGAGCTCCCCTTGCACCGCCACGGCCAGTGCTAAGGACAGCTCGCCCCACATCGCGTCGTAGAACGCGCGCTGCGCCTCATAGCTCTTGACGACGTCGGGATGGCAAAGAATGACGAGCACGCCCAACACGCTGTTCTCCACCACAAGGGGAATGACCAGCCCCGCCGTCGCTTCGCCGGTCTGCTCGCGCCGATCGGGTCGCACGCACGCCAGCCGCTCCCACCAGGCGGAGAGGATCTGCGGGCCCTGCGTGGAGATGACCTGCGCAAACATCGGATCGGTCAGCGGGTACTCGGGCTGCTGGAACATCGCCGCGTCGCAGTACATCCCGGTCTCGAAGCGCATCGTGTCCGTCTCAAACCGCAGCAGCCACAGGCTCACGAGGCTGTCGGTGCGCGGGACGCTGGTAATGCGGCTCGCCGCCTCCACGATCCCCTGGACGAGCACGCGTTTGTCGAGGCGCTGGGTGAGCCCCCGACCCAGCGTGAGGAGCTGCTCGTACTGGCGCAGGTGCTGCGCTTGGACGTGCTGGAGCTCGCGCTGCGAGGCCGCGGCGGTCCCCGACTGGCGCACCCGCGCCCCTGAGAGGCGCGCGGCCATGAACGCGACAAGCCCCAGGCACGCGAGGAACACGACGACCGCAGCGACCAGGCTCACCAGGGTCGCGGCGACGAGGAACTGGTCGAAGCTGAGCGTGATCGGCAGGGAGGGCTGGACGAAGAGGAACACCGTGGTGAGGTAGTCGGCGAGCGCGAAGTTGTCCGTCGCGTACATGGCGACCGCCAGCAGCGCGATCGCTCCGAGCACCCACAGCAGCCCCTTGAGCAATCCCATCGCGGCAATTCTACTCTACCTGGCCGGCCGCCGCTACTCTCCTGCGAGTTGCGAACACCGTGGCGGGTGCGCTACTATACGCGAGGGGCTGTGCAGCGGGAGCGACGTCGAATCTAGAAGGAGGAACCCATGGCACTGGTGAGCGGAGTGCAGCAGTTCTTGAACAAGCAGGGGATCTCCGACCGGCTCAAGCGCGGCCTGGAGGAAGGGAAGGCGGCGTACACCGTCCAGACGCACCCCACCGCCTACACCGCCCAGGAGATTGCCGCCGCCCAGCACGTCTCCGGGCGGCAGCTGGCCAAGAGCGTCCTGGTCAACACGGACCACGGCCCGGTCTTGGCCGTCCTGCCGGCGGCGACCCTGGTGGACTTCAAGAAGCTCAAAACCCTCCTGCGCGCGAAGAAGGTCCGCATGGCCTCGGAGGGGGATATCCGGCGGGTCTTCCCTGACGTGGAGCCGGGTGCGATGGCGCCGTTCGGGCAGCTCTACAACGTTCCGGTGGTCTTGGACCGCGCGCTGGCCGAAGCCGACGAGGTCGTGTTCAACGCCGGCTCCCATACGCACACGATCAAGATGCGCTCCCAAGATCTCACCCGGCTGGTCAAGCCCACGCTGGGCAACTTCAGCCAGCCGTTCCCCTCGCCCGCGAAACGCGCGCGCCGTCCCGCGGCGTCCAAAGCGCGCCGCGGCAAAACGCGACCCGTTCGAAAGACCAAGACCGCGACGCGCCGACGACGAACCCGCTATCCCACCACCTGACGGTGGATTGCCCGCGGGCAATCCCGCCCCTGTCGGGGCCAGCCGTCGGCTGATCGGCAGGTGGTGGGACTAGAACCACGTGGCGGGAATCGGGGTGGACGCGGCGAGATGATCGGTGGCGTTGATCCACAGGACCGCCGGGTGGCGCCCGGCGCAGTCCACCGCGGTCACCCCGGCGTTGTCGAGCCGCAGCCGGCGCAGGAGATGGTCGTAGTCCGCCCCCAGGACGTCGGCGAGCACCGACGCGATCACGCCCCCGTGCGTCACCACGACCGTTTCCCCTTCCGCTACGCCCGCCACGATCCGCGTGAACGCGTCGTGCACGCGTCGGCGAAACGCCTGGAGCGGCTCCGCCTGCGGAATCGTCACCCGGGAGGGGGTCGTCCGCCAGAGCTCGTAGGCCCCGTCAAACTGGGCGTCAATCTCCCCCGGAGTGAGCCCTTCCCACGCCCCCAGGTGGATCTCCGCCAGGGCGCGCTCCACCACCGGGACGACACCGTGCCCGTTGCCCTGCGCGATGGCGGACGCGGTCTGCCGGCTGCGGGTGAGATGGCTCGTGTAGATCCCCTGCAGGTGGCGCGCCGCGAACCGCTGCGCGAGCCGTTGGATCTGCCGCTCCCCGAGAGGGCTCAGCGGCTGGTCCGCATGCCCCTGGAGGCGGCATGCGGCGTTCCATGCGGTTTCCGCGTGGCGCACGAGATAGAGGAGTTTCGTCGGATGCATGGTGGTGGTGCCGGCGGCGCTACAGGCCGTAGTTCGAGGCGACCTGGTTCAGCACGTCCTCCGCCACAAAGATGGGCGCGTTCGTCCGGAGGGCCAACGCGATGCTGTCGGAGGGCCGCGCGTCCACCTCCCGCCGCGTCCCGTCGTGCGCCTGGAGGACGAGCGAGGCGAAG
>CAYJWO010000208.1:0-2596 GCA_964373825.1 uncultured Planctomycetales bacterium | reverse complement strand
TCCTCCTCGGCGTAGTGCTGCGACTACGCCGTCGTCGTCGCGCCTCGGCCACGGGACCCGGGCGCGCGCAACGCGGCTCGCGCGGATTTATGAAACCGGTTCTAGGCGCGCCGTCGGCGTCGCGGTTCTTGCGGCGCTGAGCCTGTTCCCGCAGCCCGACCTGCGGGCGCAGACGCAGCCGTCGTCGGCGGGCGAGTCGCTCCGGACGAGCCAGAGAATCTCGTTGGACCTCAAGGGGGTGGATATCCTTGATGTCCTGAAGCTGCTCTCCCAGAAGAGCGGGCTCAACTTCGTCGCGGGCCGCAACGTGAGCGGCCGGGTGACGATCTTCGTGAACGACGTCGACATCTGGGAGGCGTTCGAGCGGATCATCGGCGCGAACGAGCTCGCGTACGAGCGGCAGGGGGACATCGTGACCGTGATGACGGCGCGCGACTACGAGCTCCTCTACGGGCAGCGGTTTGAGGAGCGCAAGCAGACCCTGGTGATCCTGCTCAAGCATGCGAAGGTCGTGCAGGTGGCGACGGTGCTCAACCAGACGAAGTCCTCGGTCGGGCGCGTGGTCGCGGATGAGTCGACGAATACACTCGTCCTCACGGACGTCCCGGAAAAGCTGGCCGAGATGCGGGACCTGCTGACCCGGCTCGACCGGCCGAACCAGACCCGGGTCTACCACCTCAACTACGCCGAGGCGCAGAAGCTGAAGGAGAAGGTCCAGGAGCTCTTGACCCCGCTCGGCAGCTTCAGCTTTGATGAGCGGACGAACCAGGCGATCGTCACCGACCTGCCGGAGGTCTTACGGAGGGTCGATCGGGTGATCAGCGCGTTCGACGTGCCCGACGGGCAGGTCCTCATCGAGGCCAAGATCATCAAGGTGGTGCTCTCCGATGACTTCAGCCTGGGCATCGACTGGCAGAAGATCCTGAAACAGGCCAAGGTGACGTACGGGAGCCACGGGAGGACGGACCTCGACTTCAGCGCCCGCGGCAACTTCCGCGTGCTCAGCGACATCATCGGCGGCACCGCGACCGGGGCGGCGCTCAAGATCACCCAGACGACCGTCACCGACTCCCGCGTCATCATCGAGGCGCTGCGGACCATGGGCAAGACGGAGACGCTCTCCAACCCGCGCATCATGGTCTCGAACAACCAGGAGGCCAAGATCCTCGTCGGCACGAAGCAGGCGTTCGTGACCGTGACGACCACGGTGCCGGCGACCGGCTCGGTCGTGAGCTCGCCCAACATCGAGTTCGTCGATGTCGGCACGAAGCTGTTCGTGACCCCGAGCATCAAGCGGGATGGGCACGTGCAGCTCAAGATCCGCCCGGAGGTGAGCTCGGCGACCGTAGAGACGTTCCAGTCCAACCGCATCCCCATCGTGACGTCCACGGAGTCGGAGACGATGGTGCTCGTGAAGAGCGGGGTGACGCTCATCATCGGCGGGCTCATCGAGGACACCAGCACGACCGCGCAGAGCCGGCTGCCCATCCTCGGGGATCTCCCGATCATCGGCCATGCCTTCCGCAGCAAGGTGGAGACGAAGAAAAAGACGGAGCTGGTCGTCTTCCTGACCCCGCAGATCGTCTTGGCCGACGGCTCCCCGTACGTCCCGCCCCCGCCCGACCGGCTCGAGGATGCCGCGCTGCCCGAGGTCATCCTGCAGGATCCGGTGCCGGCCGGGTACCGGCGCCAGGTCCGCGAACGGCTGCAGACGCAGCTGGCACAGCAGTTCCGGTCGGCCTCGCTCTCCCGCGGGTCGGTGGTGCTCTCCTTCGTCCTGCGGCACGACGGGCTGGTGGTCGGGCAGCCGGAGGTCGCCAGCCCGCAGGGCACCGCGTTCATCGGCGCGGCGAGGCAGGCGCTCGGGGACGCGCAGCCGTTTCCGACCTTCCCCGAGGAGGCTGATGCGGATGAGGTCCGCTTCCGCCTCGCCGTCGAATACGCCCCCGCCCCCTAGTGCCGTTCCAACTTGATGAGCCTAACGGTCCGTTGTGATCATCCGCGACGGTGCTCGATGCGGCAGCCGTTTCTTCTCGGCGGGAATAGTTGGAACGGCCCGAGAGCCGCGGTCGGCCGATCGCTGAGCTGGGGGAGAGGAAAAAGGCGTTGCGTGTCGTGCAGGCCGATGTTAAGCTGAGCAGTTGTTGGCATGTCGAGGCATCCGAGCAGGAACGAACGGCGATCGGCGTAGAGGGGTGAGATGACGACGAGCAGCTTGTCAGGCGCGTGGGCGGTGATCCTCGGGGCCTCCAGCGGATTTGGGGCGGCGACGGCGCTCGCGCTCTCCCGCTTTGGCGCGCACATCATCGGCGTGCATCTGGACCGAAAGGCCACGATGGCCAATGTCGAGCAGGTCATCGGCGCGATCCGGGGACACGGCGTCCAGGCGCTCTTTTTCAATGTGAACGCCGCGGATCCGGTCAAGCGGCAGGAGGTCTTGGATCAGGTGCAGCCGAAGCTCGGCGGCGCCACCGTCCACGTGCTGATGCACTCGCTCGCGTTCGGGACGCTCAAGCCCTACCTCACGGAGGACCCGAAGGCGCAGCTCACCAAGGACCAGATGGAGATGACGCTCGATGTCATGGCGAACAGCCTG
>CAYJWO010000207.1:0-2607 GCA_964373825.1 uncultured Planctomycetales bacterium | reverse complement strand
TCGACGACGGTGTTCAGGTAGGGACCTTGCGGCGGGCCGCCCACGGGAGCCGTCTCGACGACCGGGGCCATCTGGACGAGCTGGTTGCCCTGGATCCGCACCAGCCGCTTCACCGCCTCGGACACCTGTTCCAGCCGATCGCCCTCGTTCGATCCCACCGCCACAAACACGCGCGCCATCGTCTTCAGAGCGTCTTGGCCAGCCGCGCGGCCGCTTCGTGAAGACGCTCCGTCGGACTCGTCAGCGAGAGTCGCACGTACCCTTCGCCGTGCGGGCCGAAGCCAATACCGGGGGTGATGACGACATGGGCCTGGGTGAGGACGCGCTGGGCGAACGCCATGGACGATTCCTGTGTTGGCACCCGGGCCCACACGTAGAACGTGGCTTTCGGCTTCGGCACCGCCCAGCCGGCCTGTCCCAGCGCCTCAACGAGCAGGTCCCGGCGCTGCTGGAAGATCGCCACGTTCGCCTGCACGAGCTCATCGCCGGCCTCGAGTGCTGCGATAGCCGCTTCTTGCACCGCTTCGAACACGCCGGAATCGACGTTGCTCTTGAGCTGGGAGAGCGCGGCGATCAGGCTCGCATTCCCGCACGCCCACCCGATGCGCCAGCCGGTCATGTTGGCGGTCTTGGAGAGGCTGTGGAACTCGACCCCGACCGCCTTGGCTTCCGGCAGCTCGAGAATACTCATCGGGCGAAACCCGTCAAAGGCCACCTCGGAGTACGCGGCGTCGTGCGCGACGGCGCATCCGAAGGACTTCGCGAAGTCGATCGCTTCCTGGAGCTGCTCGCCGGTCGCCACCGCGGCGGTGGGGTTGTTCGGGTAGTTCAGGAACAGCAGCTTGGCGCGTCGAGCGGCCCGCTGGTTGATCCCGCCGAGGTCCGGAAAGAACCCCTGCTCCTCCAGCAGCGGCATGCGGACCGGCTCCGCTCCCGCCAGCACGGTCCCGCCGTAGTACGGAGGATACCCGGGGTCCGGCACCAGGACGACGTCGCCGGGGCTGGCCACCGCGAGCGGGAAATGCGCGATGCCCTCCTTGGAGCCGAGGAGCGGCAGCACCTCGGTCGCGGGGTCCAACGCGACGCCGAATCGGTCTTGGTACCATCGGGCGATCGCCTCGCGAAGTGCGAGCAGCCCGGTCGTGGACGGGTATCGCTGGCGGGCGGGGTTCGCGGCGGCGCGTTGGAGACGCTCCACGACGGGGGCGGGTGTTGGCAGGTCGGGATCGCCGACGCCGAGATCAATGACGTCTTTGCCGTCCGCCTGGAGCCGCCGTTTGGCGCGGTCGAGCTCGACGAACAGGTACGGCGGCAGCTGCTGCAGCCGCTGCGCCTTCTCAAACGCGGCGGAGGACATGCGACATGTCGTACAGCCCGGGCGGCTGCGCGCTCACGAAGAGCGCCGCCTGCAACGCCCCTTGCGCGAAGACGTCGCGGCTGTGCGCGCGGTGCGTCAGCTCCAGCCGCTCCGCTGGTCCCGCAAGGATCACGGTGTGATCGCCCACGATGTCCCCGGCGCGGACCGCATGGACCGGAATCGCATCATTCGCTTGCCCGCGCGCCGCCGCGAGCCCCGCGGCCAGCCGTTTGGCCGTCCCGCTCGGCGCGTCCTGCTTGTGCCGGTGGTGGGCCTCGACGACCGCAACGTCATACCCAGCGCCCAGCCGCTGGGCGGCGGTCTGGGCGAGCTCGAAGAGCACGTTCACGCCGAGGCTCATGTTGGGGCTCACGACCAGCGCGACCGTGCGCGCCGCCGCGCGCAGCGCCTCCATCTGGTCCGCGGACAGCCCCGTGGTCCCGATGACCATCGGCTTGCCGAGCCGTACCGCCAGCTGCGCGTGCTGCACCGTCGCCTCCGGCTGCGTAAATTCGATCACCACGTCCCCGCGTCCGAAGGCGGTAGTCGCATCGGTCTCCACGCGCACCGCCGGCTGCACCGGACGGCCGAGCAGAGCGCTGAGCTCAGCCCCCGCGGCCTGGTGGCCCGCGGCTTCGAGCGCGCCCCCGATCGTAAACGCCCCGTTCTGAGTCGCCAGCGACGCGATCGCCCGCCCCATCCGGCCGCCGCAGCCTGAGATGACCAACCGCAGCGCCATCAGACCATCGTCCCGGCGGAGACGCCGTACGCGTCGAGTGCCGCCCGTAGCTGCTGCGCGTGCTGTTCGGTCATCTCGCACAGCGGCAGTCGCAGCTCACCGGAGGGGATCATCCCCAGCATCGCCATCGCGGTTTTCACGGGAATGGGGTTGGTTTCGATGAACAGCGCCTGAATGAGCGGCAGCAGCCGCTGGTGCCACTGTGTCGCCTCCGCGGCCTTGCCCTGTTCGAACGCCGCGACGAGTGCTGCGACGTCCTGCGGGACAAGGTTGGCCGCCACCGAGATAACACCGGTCCCCCCCAGCTCCAGCACCGGCAGGGTCAATCCATCGTCGCCGGAGAGGAGGGTCAGCCGTCCGCGCGTCACCGTGAGGATCCGCCGCATCTGCTCAAGGTTACCGCTGGACTCTTTCACCGCGACGATGTTCGGGCAGTCGTCCACCAGCCGGGCGAACGTGTCCGGCTCGATGTTCACCCCGGTGCGGGACGCGATGTTGTAGGGAATGATTG
>CAYJWO010000206.1:0-2609 GCA_964373825.1 uncultured Planctomycetales bacterium | reverse complement strand
TCGGCGTCGGCGTTGATCGCCTCGCGATGTTGTTGTGCAATCAGCCGACGATCAAGGACGTCATCCTGTTTCCCCTGCTCAAACCAGCAGAGCGTGACACGTGACACGTGACAAGCGACAGGGCAAACCCGTTGGGACAGGGGACAGGGCCCATGGCCCACGTCCCACACGATGAGCTACGAGCTCTGGCTGGGGCTTCGATACCTCTTCGCGAGGCGGCGGGAGCGGTTCATCTCGGTGATCGCCCTCCTCTCGATCGGCGGGGTGGCGCTCGGGGTCGCGGCGCTCCTGGTCGTCCTCGCCGTGATGAGCGGGTTCGACCACGACATCAAGGAGAAGCTCGTCGGCACCAACGCGCACTTGACCGTGACGACGCCGGAGGGGGTGCAGGACACCGACGAGCTCATGCGGCAGCTCTCCGCGATGGAGCACGTCGTCGGGGTGGCGCCCTACGTCTCCGGCCAGGCGATCCTGCGGCTGCCGCAGCAGGCGTTCGGGGTGCTCGTCCGCGGGATCGACCTCGAGCGGGAGACGCGGGTGAGCCGCCTCGCCGAGTACGTGGTCTTCGGCACGCTGCCGCAGCGCGACGATGAGGCGGTGATCGGGACCGAGCTCGCTGGCCACCTCCGCGCCGCGCCGGGGGAGGCGATCACCCTGATCAGCCCGGCGGACGGCAAGACGCATGAGCTGAAGGTGAGCGGCATCTTCAAGTCGGGCATGTACGAGTTCGACGCGACCCTCGTGGGGGTCACGCTGGCGAAAGCGCAGGCGCTCTACCAGCTCGAGGGGGTGGTGACCGGGATCGGGGTCAGGCTCGACCGCCTGGAGCTTGCCCCCGAGGTCAAGCGGCATGCGCAGGGACGGCTCGGCCTCGCGTATGACGTGCGCACCTGGATGGAGCTGAACCAGACGCTCTTCGACGCGCTGAAGTTGGAGAAGATGGCGATGTTCGTCATCCTGACCCTCATCGTCCTCGTCGCGGCGGCGAACATCGTCTCGACGCTCATCATGACGGTGATCGAGAAGACGCGCGATATCGGCATCCTGAAGGCGATCGGCGCCACGAACCGGTCCATCTGGACGCTCTTCACCTGGGAGGGGTGCTTGATCGGGGTGCTGGGGACGGCGCTCGGCGCATCGTTCGCCTGGGGGATCATCTGGCTGTTGGATACGTACCAGTTCATCAAGCTGCCGAGCACGATCTACTACCTAGATCATCTGCCGGTCCGCATCGAGTGGGCGGATTGGTGGAAGACGATCACGGCGGCGGTCATGATCACCTTGTGTTCGACCATCTATCCGGCGCTCCAGGCGGCGCGCTTGGCACCCGTCGAGGCCCTGCGCTATGAATGAGGCGGTCCTGCTGCGTCGAACCGAACGCGCGGGGTCCCGCCGCACACGGCTATTCGACGCGGCAGGGAACGCCCATGCTTGAGGCGCGCGGGCTGCGCAAGACCTACCGCAGCGGCAACGTCGATCTGCACGTCCTGCAGGGGATCGACCTACGGGTGGCGCCGGGCGATTTCCTGGCGATCACCGGCCCGTCTGGGGCCGGCAAGTCCACGCTCCTGCACCTCCTGGCTGGGCTGGACCATCCAACGGCGGGCGAGGTACTGTGGGAGGGCCGGCCGCTCTCGCGGATGAGTGACGCGGAGCGCGCAGCGTTCCGCAACCAGGCGGTGGGGATCGTCTTCCAGTTTTATCACCTGCTGCCGGAGCTGACGACGCTTGAGAACGTCATGCTGCCCGGGGTCGTGCGGCGGGCCGAGAAGCGGGCGGTGCTGCGTGAGCGCGCGCTCGCGTGCCTGACACAAGTGGGGCTGCGGGAACGGAGCCACCACAAGCCGAACCAGCTCTCCGGCGGGGAGCTGCAGCGGGCCGCGATTGCGCGCGCGCTCGTGAACGAACCGCGGGTCCTGCTCTGCGATGAGCCGACCGGCAACCTCGACTCGAAGACGGGTGCGGCGATCGCGGCGCTGTTGGTGGGCATCCATGGGCAGCGCCAGGTGAGCGTGGTGCTGGTGACGCACGAGGCGAAGCTGGCGGAGCTGGCCGAGCGGACCATGGCCCTGCGTGACGGCCGCGTTGTCGACGGGGCATCCGTCAACGTCGGGCAGCACCAAGGAGGGACCACGTGAAAATCTACCTGAACGGCACATTCGTAAGCGAGGCGGAGGCGAAGCTCTCGGTATTTGACCACGGCGTCCTATACGGGGACGGCGTCTTCGAGGGCATCCGCTCGTACAACGGGCGCATCTTCAAGCTACGCGAGCATGTGGACCGGCTCTACGAATCCGCCCACACGATCATGCTGAGGATCCCCATGGCGAAGGAGGACCTGATCGAGATCGTGAAGAGGTCGCTACGGGTCAACAAGCTCAGGGACGCCTACATCCGCCTGGTGGTGACGCGCGGTGAAGGGGACCTCGGGCTCGACCCCAGGAAGTGCGGCGTGCCGACCGTCTTCGTGATCGCGGACAAGATCCAGCTCTACCCGAAGAAGCTCTACGAGCAGGGGCTCGAGCTCATCACCGTGGCGACGCAGCGCAACGTGCCGGAAGCGCTCAACCCGCAGATCAAGTCGCTCAACTACCTCAACAACATCCTGG
>CAYJWO010000205.1:0-2631 GCA_964373825.1 uncultured Planctomycetales bacterium | reverse complement strand
ATGAACCGCTGCGGATCATGCACTGGTTCGCCGTACAAATCTTCCGGCTTCATGCCTCATGCGCGGGCAAGCCGTTTCCCGGTCCGCTTGGCCGCCTTGGACGATGGCTTGGCCGCTCGCTGAGCACCGATCCAGGGCATCATGGCGCGCAGCTTGGCCCCCACCTGCTCGATCTGGTGGCGCTCGTCCTGCGCCATGAGCCGCGTGAAGTTCGGCCGGCCCGCCGCATGCTCGGCCACCCATTCCTTCGCGAACTGGCCGGACTGGATCTCCCGTAGTAGCTCGCGCATGCGCTCCTTGACGCGCTCGTCCACCACGCGCGGCCCGCAGTGGATGTCGCCCCACTTCGCCGTATCGGACACGCGCCGGCGCATGCCGGTGATCCCGCCGGCCCAGATCATGTCGGTGATGAGCTTGAGCTCATGCAAACACTCAAAGTACGCCAGCTCCGGCTGGTAGCCGGCCTCGACCAGCGTCTCGAACCCGGCCTTGATCAAGGCGGACACGCCGCCGCACAGCACCGCTTGCTCGCCGAAGTTGTCGGTCTCGGTCTCTTCCTTGAACGTCGTCTCCAGCACCCCGGCGCGCGTCGAGCCGATGCCCTTGGCCCACGCCAACGCGGTCGCCTGCGCGCGGCCCGTTGCGTCCTGGTGCACGGCGACGAGTGCCGGCACCCCCTTGCCCTCGAGGAACTGCGAGCGCAGCAGGCTGCCCGGCCCCTTCGGGGCGACCATCACGACGTCCACGTGTGTTGGCGGCTTGACCAGCCCGTAGAGCACAGCGAACCCGTGCGAGAAGCCCAGCGTCTGCCCCGCCCGCAGCTTGGGGGCAATCGCCTCGCGGTACAGCTGGGCTTGCAGCGTATCCTGCACCAGCAGGATGATCGCGTCGGCCTTCGCGGTCGCCTCGGCTGCCGACACCGGCTTGAACCCGTCCTGCGCGGCCAACGCATGGTTCGGCCCGCCCGGCCGCTGGGCCACGAGGACCTTCACCCCGCTGTCGCGCAGGTTGAGCGCCTGGCCGCGGCCCTGAATGCCGTAGCCGACGATGGCCACCGTCTTGCCCTGCAACGCCTTGAGATCCGCGTCCTTATCGTAGTAGATGCGCGCCATCCATGGCTCCAAAGAGGCTCTGCACCGCCGGGCGGCGCAGGTATCGCACGATGATCCACTGGCTGCCGGCCGCCACCGTGACCCCCAGGCCCCAGCCAGGCCGGCCCGCCGCCACACACCCCATCGCCGCCAGCAGCAGCCCGAACGCCACCAGCCATTCCACGGCTACCGCCAGGCGCAGCGCCCAAGATTTAAAGAGCGGCAGCCCGATCGCCGCGGCGGCCGAACAGCCCGCCAACAGGCTCGCCGTCGCCGACCATCCCCACGCCATCCGGTCCGCCGCGCGCCAGAGCATGGCCCCGGTGGACGCGGCCAGCGCTCCGTACCACAGCGCGAGCAGCGCGATCGGCCACGGCACCATTACGTCTCTTTCTCCAGCGCCACGCGGCCGGTCCGCACCAGCTTCGCGATCGTGTACGGCCGCAGCTGCTCCACGAGGCGGTCGATCGCCTGCGTGTCGCCCGCCGCCTCGATGATGACGGAGTGGTTCGACGTGTGCGCCACCTTCGCCCCGAAGTGACGGCCGAGCGCGTCTAGCTCCTGCTGCGCTGTTCCCGTCGCCTCGACGCGGGCCAGCAGCAGCTCGCGGTCGATGAATCCATCCCCGCGCAGCTCCTTGACCTCAATCACGTCGATGAGCCGGTTGAGCTGATTCTTGACCTGCTCGAGCTTCGGGGCGTCTGCGTCCACGACGATCGTCATGCGCGAGATCGTCGGGTCCTCGGTCGTGCTCACCGTCAGCGAGTCGATATTGAACCCGCGGGCGCTAATCAGGCCCGAGATGCGGGCCAGCACCCCGAAGTGATTCTCCACGAGACACGACAACGTGTGCTTTTCACTCATCACTCACGTTCCATGCGGAATGCGGAATTGGGAATTCGGAATTCGTCTGGCATTCTATTCCGCATGTCGAATTCCCCATTCCCAATTCCCCATTCCCAATTTCGAATTCCCAATGGCCGCTGGTTAGCCGAGGCTGAGCTTGGCCTCTTCGTCCGGCTCGGCGTGGCGGTGCTGGGGTCGGCCGCCCTCGGCCTTGAGCTGCTCGTAGGTGCCCAGCATCTGATCGTGCGCCTTGCCCGGGGCGATCATGGGCCAGCAGTTCTCCGACTGCTCGACCATGAAGTCGATCACCGTCGGCCGGTCCGTCACCGCCATGGCGCGCTCGATGGCCGGCCGCGCGTCCTTGGGCCGCTCCACGCGAATCCCCACGCACCCGTACGCCTCGGCGAGCTTCACGAAGTCGGTTGGGTTGAGCTTCGACTGGGCGTGCCGCCCCTCGTAGAACAGGTCCTGCCACTGGCGCACCATGCCGTGGTGCTGGTTGTTCATGATGGCCACCTTGATCGGCAGCTTGTGCTGCGAGGCGGTCGCCAGCTCCTGCGCGGTCATCTGGAAGCTGCCGTCGCCGTCGATGTCCCACACGACGTCCTTCGGCCGGCCGAACTGCGCGCCGATCGCCGACGGCAGCCCGAAGCCCATCGTGCCCAGGCCCCCGCTCGTGATGAGCGACCGCGGC
>CAYJWO010000204.1:0-2637 GCA_964373825.1 uncultured Planctomycetales bacterium | reverse complement strand
TCACGGCCGGCTGGATCCGGCGCCGGAGGAAATCCGCGTGGAAGAGCTCCCGCGCTCGATCCGCGTCGATCAGCTCGAGCGCAACCGCTACCCCGCCACGCTCCACCCGCCCTGGGTGGGCTGCGTCCTCATCAAGCGCACCGATGGGCACCGTCATGTCCTGCACAAGCGCCGCGGGACGGACCCACAGCTCGCGCTTCGGCCACCGCACGAGCCGGTAGTCCCCGCAGCCCGAAAGCCACAGCCCAGTGAGGAGCAGCGCAGCGACCCGGCGGCCGGCGCTCATGGCTGCGTTCCGAGCTGGAGCGAGGCCGAGTTGATGCAGTACCGCTTGCCCGTCGGCGGGGGGCCGTCATCGAAGACGTGCCCGAGATGCGCGCCGCAGCGCGCGCAGCGCACTTCAATCCGCCGCATGAAGAAGCTGGTGTCGCCGGTCTGCTCGACGTTGTGCGGCGCGATCGGCTCCCAGAAGCTCGGCCAGCCGGTGCCGGAGTCAAACTTCGCCTTCGAGGTGAAGAGGTCGATGCCGCAGCAGACGCAGCGGTAGGTCCCGGCCTCATGGGAGTCGTGGTAACGACCGGTAAACGCCCGCTCCGTCCCCTTCTTTCGGGTGACGTGGTACTGCTCAGGCGTGAGCTGCCGCTTCCACTCCGCGTCGGTTTTGACCACCTTCTCCATCAGCGCCACCTTTCCGGTTCGGCTCTCGAAAATCGGCACCGTGTCCCGCGCGCCATCAACGGCTGTGACCGACATGGTCGCGGCCATCAGGAGGAGCGTCTGACAGAGCCTACCGCGCACAGCGCCGCTCCTTCCGATCCCCTGGGCGCGCTCCAGCCGGCCGTTGGCCGCCGATGGGCCGCCGAGCTAGGATTTCGATCCAGCGCCCCTGGCGGTTGTCGCCCACGGCGACCGTCAGCCGCACCGCCGCCCAGCCCTGTCGGAAGAGCGCCGCCGACTCCGCTTTGGAGAAGCCGGCCACATACCGCCCTGGAATCCAGTCGCGCCGCGTAAAGGTCTTCGCCCGACCCCAGGCGAGCGTCATCCCGACGAGGCCTCCCGGCTTCAGGACGCGCCGAATCTTCTCAAGCTGCCCACGCAGGACGTCCGGCGGCACGTGGATGAGTGCCCCGTGGCACCAGACCCCGTCATACGCCCGCTCCGGCAGCGACACCGATTCGAACCGCTCATGCCGGATCGAGGCCCCCGGACACAGGCGCCTCGCCTCCTTCACGAACTCGACGGTGCCGTCCACCCCCTCGACGGCCATTCCCCGCCGGCGCATCCACGCCATATCGGTGCCGGTCCCGCAGCCGTAATCCAGGATCCGCGCGCCCACCGGCAGGGCCGCAACGAACCGCCGCAGAAAACGCGATGGGGCGCGGTACCGGCTCCAGTTCTTGATGGCCGCTGTCGCGTGGCGCCGATACGCCTCAATGGTGCGATCGGCATACGACACCGTCCCAACGCCCATTACGAAGGATTGTAGCGGATTCGCCTGGATGTTGCGAGCGCGAGGGCGGGCGTGGGCACCCCGCGTCCGTTACCAGCCGCCCCCGCCGCCGCCACCCCCGCCGCCCCCGGATGAGCCGCCCCCACCGCCACCGGAACTGGACCCCGGCGCCGTCGAGGAGGAGGCGATGGCACCCGTGAACGAGCTGCCGAACGAGGAGGCAAACCCGCCCGCGTTGCTGGAGCTCCAGTGGGAGCCGGAGTACCAGCTCGGCATGTAGCCGTCACCGCCTCTCCCTGCTTGGGCCAGGACGTCGGTAAACTGCTCCGCCCATTGCTGCTCGACATCCAGCGCCAGCGCATATGGGAGGAACCGTTCGAAGAGCTCCGGGGTCTTCCCCGGCGGGTTCAGGACATTGAGGCGGTCCTGCTCCACCGCCGCCAGGTACATCCGGAACCCTTCGACCCGATCCATGAACTTCCGGCCGATCGGTGTGAACGCCTTGAGGAGATGATAGAAGAGCGTGCTCATCCCAGCCATCGCCACCAAGACAACCACCAGGCCGACGGAGGCCGAGTACCCGAGGACGCCGAATCCGGCCACTTCCCCGGCGATAAACGGGAGGCAGAAAAAGGTCATGACGACCGCGCCAGCGAGCGCGCCCGCCCGTGCAGCGCCTCGCCTTCCGATGACGTCCCGCCACAGCTTGATGATCACGCCAAGGAGCACGGCGACCCCAGCGGTCCAGAACGTCAGCCAGATCGACATGAAGACGACTGTCCCGCCCTCTGCGGACGGCTCGAAGAGCCACATGACGAGGAGCGCCACGACCGTGATGAGGACACCGCCGGCGAAGTAGCCGTAGTTCGTGAGGAAGTACCGCTTCGCATACGCGCGCTGGAGCGCCCGCTTCGCCGCCTCCAGCGCCTTGCCGATGATGAGGTGGTGGGTCTGCTTCAGCTCAATCACCTCTCGGCCATCGAGCAGCAGCGTCGCGATCTCCTGCTCTTCCGGCGAGAGCGTCGTCGCCTCCCGCCCCCGCTTGACGAGCGTGTAGCCGCCCACCTCCTGCGTGATGGTGCAATATCCCTTGACCGCCATATGGAGCACCGCCGCGGCGAAGGTCTTCTTGTCAAACCCCATGCGTTGGATGTGCCGCAGCGCGGCGGGCGAGACGCCGTCGGGCG
>CAYJWO010000203.1:0-2643 GCA_964373825.1 uncultured Planctomycetales bacterium | reverse complement strand
GACGCACCACCTCGTCGACATCCTCCAGCCCGATCTTCCGGCCGTAGGCGGGCTGACGCCGGTGGTTAAGGTTGCCGCGATCGGGGAGGCTGCCGGGCTGAACGTGATCCTGCACAGCGGGGCGAATTCGCCGTACGGACAGCACGCCTCATTCGCCTTGCCCGGCATTCCCTGGATCGAGATGTTCATGGCTACGCCGCCGGGCGTTCCACTGAAGAGCGCTGTGCGCCTGCCAGGGTCGGCAGTACCGGAGAACGGCAGAGTCAAGCCACCAGCCCGCCCCGGATTCGGGATCGAACTTGCGCTTGCCTGGATGTCCACGGACCACGATTTCGCTAACGCCTCCCGAGCTGGCCGCCCGCGCCACTGCCCCCGATTTCCCCGTTTCCTCAGGTACGGATTCTGGGCGACGCGCAGGTTAATATATCGGTGCGTCGTAACAGCCGATCTGCAGGCGGTGTAGCCGGTCTCGGCTCACCACGCCCAGGCATTTGATTTCCCCTTGGAAACAGCTTGAAAAGAGATTGACATTCCTTTAGGGATAATACACGCTAATGGCATGATGCTCAGAGTACCGAAAGACTTAAGCGAGTGCCGCCGCTTCTTCCTCGAACCGGCCCTCCCTCGCCAGCGCCTTTACGAGGCCCTGCGCGCCTACTTCATCGAGGGCCGGTCGTCCGAGGAGGCGGCCCGGGCCTTCGGCTACTCGGTCAACTCGTTCCGGGTGATGTGCCACCACTTCCGACGCGAAGAAACCCCCCGGTTCTTCGTGACGCTCAAGCGAGGACCCAGAACACAGCCCAAGAAGTCGGCGGCGCGCGATGCGGTCGTCGAGCTGCGCAAGCAGAACCACTCGGTTTACGAGATCAGCGAGGCCCTCAAAGAACGCGGCCTGGCCCTGAGCCCCACCGCGGTGAGAGAGGTCCTCAAGGCCGAGGGGTTCGCGCCCCTGCCGCGCCGGCGGGATGACGAGCGGCCTTCGGTCCCGCGGCCGGTGGCGGAGGCGACCGCGGACGTGCGCGCCTTCTCGCTTGCGCCGCGCCGTTTTGCGACGCGCTGCGGCGGGCTCTTTCTGTTCGTGCCGGACCTGGTCCGGCTGAAGCTGGACTCGGTGGCCGAGGCGGCCGGGCTGCCCGGCTCGGCGATGATCCCGGCCCACCACGCCCTACGCGCAAGTCTCGCCCTCAAGCTACAGTCGATCGAGCGCAAGCGGCACGTCATGGCCCTTGTGGCCGACGAGGGTCTGGCGCTGTTTGCGGGCCTCAACGCGACGCCCAAGAAGAGCTATCTTTCCGAATACTCGTCCGGCGTCGACCCCCGGAAGATCACGCAGATCCTCGAGGCCTGGCACGCCGCGGTGGCGGGCGACAAGCTCTTCGACGAGGCGTCGTTCAACCTGGACTTCCACTCCGTCCCCTACTACGGGGAGCATCCGGTCGTCGAGAGCCACTACGTCTCGATGCGCAGCCGCCGGCAACCCGCCGTGCTTGCTCTGCTCGCCCAGGACGCTCGGGGCCGGTCGTTCTGCTACTCCAGCGCCGACATCCGCAAGGGGGAGGAGCCCGAGCAGGTCTTCCACTTCGTCGACTACTGGAAGCGTGTCCGGAAAGCGCTACCTAAAGAGCTCGTCTTCGACTCCCGCTTCACCACTTACGCCAACCTGGGGCGGCTCGACGAGATGGGGATCAACTTCATCACCCTGCGCCGGCGCTCTCGGGCCATCCTGCAGGAGATCGCCCTGTTGCCCCGCAGCTCCTGGCGGGTGGTCGAGTTGGAGGTGCCGACCCGCAAGTATCGGACGCCGCGGGTCTACGAGCAGAAGGTCAGCCTCGCCGGACGCACCTTCCGGCAGGTCTACATCCAGGACCTCGGCCATGAGGAGCCCACGATCCTGCTCACCAACCAGATGCACACCCCGATCAAACGGCTCATCACCCGCTACGCCCAGCGCATGCTGATCGAGAACGCGCTCTCCGATGCGGTCCGGTTCTTCCACATGGACGCGCTCTCTTCAGCGGTCGGTTTCAAGGTCGACTTCGACATGGCGCTGCTGGTGATCGCAAGCGGGCTCTACCGTCTGTTCGCCCGCCGCATGCGCGGCTACCAGGACGCCCAGGCACGCACCGTCTTCCGGGACCTCGTGGACATGCCCGCGACCGTGGAGATCGGCGAACAAGAGATCACGGTACACTTCCACCGCCGGGCCCACCTGCCGATCCTGGCCGCCTCCGGCCTGTTCGATCAGCAGGTGCACGTCCCCTGGTGGGACAACCGCACCCTCCGGCTCACGGCGGCGCCAGCGACTTCGGCTACCGGCCGTTAGGTGAATTCCGGTCCGTGGACATTCAGGCTAGCGTCAATACCGTTCACTTAAGGTTGCCATTGGCCGACTATTTTGCTAGAGTGCCGCTCAAGGGAGGCGCTCAAGCATGGCTGCACGCGGTCGTCCACCCAAGGCGCAGCGCGCACTCACCATCCCGGACCTGATCGGCCTGGGACTCCTGGCTGCGTTCTGTCCCCCGGCAACGATTGATGCGATTCTGCGGGACACCAGCCGTCTCGAGCAGCGCAAGCGGCTTTTGCCGGCGCGGCTGGTGGTGTATTACGTGTTGGCGATGGCGCTCTATGCCTCGGAAGGCTATC
>CAYJWO010000202.1:0-2667 GCA_964373825.1 uncultured Planctomycetales bacterium | reverse complement strand
CAGCTCCGAGAGGAGCCGCTCCGTCACGAGGCCCAGGCCGTCCTTGACCGGCGCCAGCATCCGGTCGACGCAGGCTCGCGGCGCCGCGACATGGGGCGGTCGCTCGTGTCCTTGCGCGGAACGCACTCGCATTGCGCTCGTCTTCACGCAGCCCTCACCGTTTCGTCGCCACGTACAAGCTCGCCAGCCCGCTGGATAATGCCACGTATTCTACATCGGTCCTCAGCCCATGCAAGCGCTCCATGCATTGCTGCGGGCTCAGGAATCGGCGCACGGAGCGGGCCAGATAGGTGAACGGCCAGAGCTTGCCGGTTAACACGACACCGATCACCCGCGCCACCGTGAAGAGGAACAGCTCATAGCCCGCGCGGATGACGGGGTGGCTCGGCCGGCCGGTCTCCAGCACGAGGAGCTGCCCGCGCGGCTTCAAGACGCGCACCATCTCCCGTAGGCCCTCGGTCAAGTCGCTCAGATTGCGGGTGGAGAAGCCGATCAGGACGCGGTCGAACATGCCGTCGAAAAACGGCAGCGCCTGCGCGTCGCCCTGCAGCCAGCGGACGACCAGCGCTCGATGCTGCTGCTTGCGCTGCGCGCACGCGAGCATCTCGCGGTTCATGTCGATCGCGATGACGGCCCCGTGATCGAGCCGCCGCCTGGCGCAGAGGATCGCGAGATCGCCGGTCCCCGTGCAGACATCGAGCACCCGCATGCCGGGTTGGATGGATGCTCGTCGGACGGTCTCGCGGCGCCACCGCTGATCCAGCCCCAGGCTGGCCAGCCGGTTGAACCAATCGTACCGCGGCGCGATGTCGCTGAAGAGCCGCTGGACGAACGAGCGCTTGTCCTCACCGCCCGTGAGGCCCTCTACGCGCCCGCTCCCGGCGGAGCGGCCGGCGCCGACTGGCTCGTTCATATCAGAGTGCGTCCCAGCATCTCCCGCGGCCGCGCTGGGCCGAGCTGCAAGCCGGGCAAGGTACCAGGAGCGTGGCGTCCCAGGCGTGCCGGGACGCGAGCGACGAGCAACGCCGCCCGGCTGCAGTGCCTGCGTGTTCATCGGCCGCGTCATGTCGTCACCCCGGCTCGCCCGCGTGCGCCATCCGCCCGTGCCAGATGGAACGCCAGGCCCTCCAGCTCCACCGCCAGATCGACCGTGCGCAGCCACACCCCCGGCGGCACCTCGAGCCTGACTGGGGCGAAATTCACAATGGACCGGATTCCGCTCTCCAGGAATCGATCGCAGACCGCCTGGGCCGACTCAACCGGAACCGCGATGACGCCGATGTGGATCTGCTGCCGAGCGACCAGCTCCGCCAGGTGGTGGATCGGCGCCACGGTGATGCCCTGCACGACCTTGCCGACCTTCTGCGGGTGGGTATCGATAGCAACCCGAAAGAGAAAGCCGCGTTCCCGGAAGCCGCGGTAGGCCAAGAGCGCCGAGCCCAGATTCCCGACGCCTGCAAGGGCCACGTTCCACGTGCGACCGCCCACCCCGAGGATCGAGGTCAGCCGATCATGCAGCCGCTGGACCTCATAGCCGCGGCCGCTGGTCCCGAACTGGCCGAAGTAGCTGAAGTCCCTGCGCACCTGGGCGTCCGTGAACCCGAGCTGCCGAGCGAGCCACCGCGATGAAATAAACGTCACGTGACGGCGATGAAGAGGCCGCAGCTCCCTGAGGTAGAGGGACAGGCGCGCGACACACGCTTCAGGGACCTGTCTGCGGCCGTTGGAGCGCCCTCCACGACCCCGATGGACGCTGCTCATCGCTCGCTGAACGCCCGGCGCGCCGCCGCCAGGCATCGGTCGACATCCGTCTCTGAGTGTGCCTCGGAGCAGAAGGCCGCCTCGTACGGCGACGGAGGCATCAGCACCCTCGAGCGCTGCATCGCGCGGACCCAACGGGCGAACCGGTCCTGCCGAGCAGCCCTCACGTCCGCGTAGCACGCAACTCGGTCATCGGTGAAGAAGACGGTGAACATTGAGCCGATGCCGCTCACGTGCACCGGGACCCCTGCCTGCTGCGCCGCCTCGGCCAGTCCGCGCGTGAGCCGACTGGTCAGCCGCTCGAGGCGCTCATACGGCGGATCGTCCTTGAGGCGCCTCAGCGTTGCGATCCCCGCCGTCATGGCGAGCGGATGCCCGGCGAAGGTGCCCCCATGGAACACCTCGCCCTCCGGTGCGAGACGGTCCATGATCGTGGCAGGTCCCCCGAGCGCTCCGATCGGCAGCCCGCCGCCGATGACCTTGCCGAACGTCGTCAGGTCGGCCGTCAGCCCGAAGCGCTCTTGCGCCCCGCCGAACGCGAGCCGGAAGCCGGTGACGACCTCATCCAGGATGAGCAGGATCCCGTGGCGCCGGGTCAGCTCGCGCACCCGGGCGAGGTAGCCGGGCTTCGGGAGGACCACGCCCATGTTCGCCGCCACCGGCTCGATCATCACGCAGGCCAGCTCCTCGGCCGCGCTGGCAACCGCCGATTCAAACGCCTCGATGTCATTGTAGGGCACGGTCAGCTTCGCGTCGGGGAGGGCGAACGGCACCCCTTGCCCCGGGCGGGCGATCAGACTCTCTCCATGGCCGTGGTAGCACCCCTCGATCGTCAGGATCTTCGGCCGACCGGTCGCGGCACGGGCGAGCCGCACCGCGGTCATTCAGTCCTCGGTACCCGACACC
>CAYJWO010000201.1:0-2682 GCA_964373825.1 uncultured Planctomycetales bacterium | reverse complement strand
CGCCCGCTACCACGAGCAGGAAGCGCGCATCGTCTCGCAGGCGGGCCGCCGCGGGGCGATCACGATCGCCACGAACATGGCGGGCCGCGGGACCGACATCATCCTCGGCGGCAACCCGCAAGCGCTCGCGGAGGACGCGATCCGCGAGGAGGAGCGCCGCCGCGAGACCCCTCTGACCGACGAGGAGAAGCGGCAGATCGTCGAGCGGTTCAAGGCGGTCTGCGACGCCGAGCACGAGGCGGTCGTGGCGGCCGGCGGGCTGCACGTGCTGGGCACCGAGCGGCACGAGGCGCGCCGCATCGACAACCAGCTGCGCGGCCGCTGCGGCCGGCAAGGGGATCCCGGCTCCTCGCGGTTCTACCTCTCGTTCGAAGACGACCTCATGCGGATTTTCGGGTCGGACCGCATCGGGCGGCTCATGGAGTTCAAGTGGTTCCAGTGGGAGGAAGGGCTGCCCATCGAGCACGGGATGGTCACGAAATCTATCGAGACGGCGCAGCGCCGGGTCGAGGGGCAAAACTTCGAAGCCCGCAAGCAGCTGCTGGAGTACGACAACACGATGAACCGGCAGCGCGAGGTGATCTACGAGCAGCGTCGGCGCATCCTGGAGGGCGTGGACCTCCAGGGGCTCATCCGCGACCTCATGGTCGAGGTCGCCGACGAGCTCGTGGAGACGTACGCGCCGAAGGACGCCCGAGCGGACGCCTGGGACGTGGCCGGCCTGCGGGACGCCGCCCTCCAGCAGTTCGCCGTGTCGCTGCCGGACGGCGAGGCCGCCGATCGGGAAACACTCTTCACCCGCGTCCTCGAAGCGCTCGAGCAGGCGTATGCGGCCAAACGGCAGGCGTTAGGTCCCCAGGCGGCCGAGGGGCTGGAGCGGACGGTGCTCCTCTCCGTCATCGACGCGAAGTGGAAAGACCACCTCTACATGATGGACGCGCTGCGCGAGGGCATCCACCTGCGCGCCTACGGCCAGCGCGACCCGCTCGTCGAGTACCAGCGGGAAGCGTACGCCATGTTCCAGACGCTCACGTCTTCGATCAAGCTGGAGGTGGTCACACTCCTGCTGCGCGTGCAGCCGGTGGAGGGCGGACGGCCGGTGAGCGTTTTCGCCCGCACGCCCATGCGGGCGGTGCACCGGGAGCTGTCCGAGACGGAGCGCTTCGCGCCGCCGCCGCCAGCCAACCCGATCGACGCCGCGGTGGCGGGTGCTGGGGGCGCTGAGCCACCACCTCCCGTCCCGCGTCCACAGTCCACGGTCCACAGCCCGCCATCTCGAGCCTCTGCTGTGCCCAGAGTGGGCCGAAATGACCCCTGTCCGTGTGGCAGTTCAAGGAAATACAAGAAGTGTCACGGTCAATAAATCCCACCTCACAGGTCATTCATCGTCCCTGGTGGCTCGCCTTTAGCAGCGCGGCACTCCTGGTCCTCGCGTTTCCAAGCTTCAACCAGCCCTGGTGCGCGTGGATCGCCTTCGTCCCGTGGCTGCGGCTGCTGCGCGGGTGCCAGACGCAGGCGGCCTTCTGGTGGTCGTACGCCATCGGGCTGGCGTTCTTCCTCGGCTCGATCTGGTGGTTGACGTACGTGACGATCGCCGGCTGGCTGATCTTGTGCGCGTACTTAGCACTCTTCTTCGGCCTCTTCGGCCTCTTCGCCTCTCGCCTCTCCCGCTCCCACCTGTCACCTGTCACCTGTCACTTGTCACTGGTCTGTGCCTGGGTCGTCCTGGAATATACCCGTAGTCATTTCCTCTCGGGCTTCGGGTGGAACCTGCTGGCGTATTCGCAAACACCGTACCGGCCGCTGATCCAGGCGGCGGATGTGACGGGTGCCTGGGGCGTGTCGTTCCTCATCGTCCTGGTGAGCGCCGCGTTGGAGCAGGCATTCAGCCGGCGCGGCGCGTGGCGTGAAGCGTGCGTGCCGCTGCTTCTGGCGCTCGTCGCGCTGGCGTCGACACTCGGCTACGGCCAATGGCGCCTCGCCCGACCGCCCGGCGGCCCGTCGGTGCGCGTGGCGGTCGTCCAGGGCAATATCCCGCAGGCCCAGAAGTGGGACGCCGCGTACCGCGACGCGATCCGTGATCGGTACGCAACGCTCACGCAGGTGGCCGCTGCCGCACGGCCCGATCTCATCGTGTGGCCGGAAACCTCCACGCCCGGCTTCTTCGGCGCCGATGCCGACGTGACGGCATGGGTGCAGGAGCTGGCGCGGGCCGCGCAACGGCCCCTGCTCGTTGGCACGCCGACGTGGACGCTTCGCTTTCCGTTGCAGGAGCTGCGCAACAGCGCCATCCTGCTCGATGGGACGCCAACACCCCAGCGGTACGACAAGCTGCACCTCGTGCCCTTCGGCGAGTTCATCCCGTTCGAGCGGTCGCTGCCGTGGCTGCGCGACGTCCTGCCGTCGGCCACCGGCGACTTCACCCCCGGCCATGAGCACACGGTATTTCGACTCGGCTGGGGGTTCGGGGCTGGGGGTTCGGGGCAAACGCCTGGCCCCGGACCCCGAACCCAGGACCCCGAACTTCGTTTCAGCGTGTTAATCTGTTTCGAAGACCTCTTCTCGAATATGACGCGGCGGTTCGCGCGCGAGGGCGCCCGGCTGCTGCTAGTCATCACGAACGACGGGTGGTTCGGCCCCACCGCGGCGGCGTACCAGCACGCGCAAGCCTCGACCTTGCGG
>CAYJWO010000200.1:0-2682 GCA_964373825.1 uncultured Planctomycetales bacterium | reverse complement strand
GCCCCTACTCGGATGTCAACGCCGGGGTGCAGGGCCTGGACCTCGATTCCGGCAGCGGGCTCGCTCCGGTCGGCGTCAGCGATCCCCCAACCCCAGGATGCTAGCTCGCAGGGAGCTTCGGATGACGCTGTCGAAGAGTTGCCGTGAACGACTCGACTGGAGCGGACTCGCCGCGGGGCTTGCCAGCGGCGGCCTGCTCGCGCTGGCGTGGCGCTGGCCGGCGCTGGCGATCCTGGCCTGGGTGGCGCTGGTGCCGTGGCTGCGACGCCTCTGGGGGGGTCGCACTGGATCATGGCAGCACGCATGGGCGGTGGGTGCGGCGGCCGGTACCGTCTACTACGGGGTGATCCTCTGGCCGTTCACGTCAATCGCCTGGTGGGGATGGGCCACCGTCAAGGTCGCGCAACTGCCATCGCTCCTCAGTGGTCAGCAGCAGTTCATGACGGTGGCGTGGCTGCTCGCCTCGCTCTGGGGTGGGGCGTGGTGGGGGCTGTGGAGCGTCCTCGTCTGGCGGCTGCGCAACCGGCCACCCCTGGTCCGGCTGCTGGTCGTTCCGGCGCTCTGGATCGTGCTCCTCGAGGGCTTGGGGTACCGGACGGTGTGGCAGCTGACGTGGGGCGGGCTGGGGTATCTCCTGGCGGAGGCGCGCGTCACGCGGCAGCTCGCCAGCCTGCTGGGGGTGGCCGGCCTGGGGTGGCTCATCGTCTGGGTGAACGCAACGCTGGCGATCGCCTGCGAAGGGCTGCCGCGGTATTGGCGCGCGGGGCGATCCTTCTTCAGGATGCCGCCGGCGGTGCGGCGCGCGGTCATCGCCGGGGTGGGGGTCCTAATCGGCTGCCAGTCGTACAGCCTCCTGCAGCTTGCCCAACCGTTGACCGTTCGGAAGGATCAGGTCGTGCGGGTTGCACTGCTCCAGGGCGCCAGTTCCCCGTACGTCACGCGGCGGGATTTTTTGTCGGATGGGCTCAGCAAGACGTATGGCCCGATGGTCGATGAGGCGCTAGCGCGCAGGGCGCAGCTGATCGTGCTGCCGGAATCCGTATGGCTCGCGACGCTCTCCCTGGACGGGACGCGCCTCACACATCCGGATCCCTACCTGGTGGATCTCGACACGATGGCGCGATCGTTCGCGGATCGGCTGCACGGCCGCGACACCGTGCTGGCGATCGGCATGGACACGGTGGAGCGGGGCCGGCGGCACAACTCCGTCTTGTACTGGTCGCGCGACGGCCTGCTGGGACGATACCACAAGCGGGCGCTGGTGCCGTTCGCCGAGTATCAGCCCGCGTGGGTGGGGCGCTTCGCGCCCGAGAACCAGGTGCGCGGAGCGGGCTTCGCCTATGCGCCGGCCGCGGCATCTCGCGTTGTCAGGGCGGGGCCGCATGGGTATGGGAGCCTGCTGTGCCAGGAAGTTCTTCGGCCGGATCTTGTGCGCGAGACGGTTCGCGATGGCGCCACCCTTCTGCTCGTCCCGGGCAACGAAGGGGTTTTTGCGAGCCCCGCGGTCCCGCGGGTGCTGCTGGCCGCCGCTCGGTTGCGCGCCGTGGAGCACCGACGGTGGGTCCTGCGGGCCATGAAGAATGGCGGGGCCAGTGTCATTGACGCCTGGGGCGATGTGGTGCAGCGCGCTCCGGCCCAGCGCCATGCGGTGGTGTTCGGCATGGCCGCCTCGACCGACGTCACCGCTCCCTACACGAGTTTCGGGCACGGATTCGCGTGGGGCGTGGGGGCGCTTGCGTGGCTTGGCTTGGCGGTGCCCGTGCTGGGACGGACGTCGCGGGACATTGGAGCCGCGCGAACGGCGGTCCGGACGGCCGCGACCGCCGCCGCATCAATTAGCCGTGCGGTGATCCATCACCGGGAGGCTTGAGCCTCCCATGGAGGTCTGACGCCACGATGAAACTGCCGACATGGCGATGGCCGCACGTGAAGCTTCCGGTGTTCAAGCTGCCGACGGTCGCCGCTCCCGCCGTCGGGAAGGCGGTGGCGGGGCTCGTGATTCGCACCCGCGAGGTGGAGCTCGTCATGATGCGGGGGGCGACAGTGACGAACCTCATCCGGGTCCCGATCGAAGGCGGCGAGGTGATGCACCTCACCGAGGCGATCCGCAAGGCCGTGGAGGGTGCTAGCTTGCAGACGAATCGGCTGCCGGTGGCGATCCCCAACCACGACGTGCTGGTGCGCTACTTCACGATGCCGTCGTTGCCCAAGAGCGAGTGGGACGCGGCGATCCGGTTTGAAGCGCGCAAATACGTCCCCTTCAAACCCCAGGACTTGGTCTGGGACGCGCACGTCGTGTCCGTCGGCGGCAGCGCGCCGGGGCGGGTGCTGGGCCGGCTCGATGTGACGTTCGCCGGCATCCAGCGGGAGACGTTTGAGCAGTTGAAAGACGCCGTGCGGGCGGCCGGCGTCGAGCCCACCTGCATGGAGCCGCAGAGCTTCAGCCTCGCCCGACTGATCGCCCGACTCAACGGCGGGGCGGTGACCGACTACACCTGCGCGGTCGATGTCACGGAGGAGCACGTGCATCTCGCGATCGTGAAGAATGGCCAGGTGTACCTCACTCGGGATGTCAACCTGGGCGAGCCGGCCGGCTCGTCAGCGGAGGCGGCCGAGCCGGTCACCGTCGCCTCACCGGAGGCCGCAGCCGACGGAGGCGATCCGCAGGTCCAGCGGCTGCTC
>CAYJWO010000199.1:0-2696 GCA_964373825.1 uncultured Planctomycetales bacterium | reverse complement strand
CCGGCGGCGACCGAGGCGCCGCTTGGGCCACTTGATACCGCTGGAGTGACGGCGGCTACAGGCTGCGGGGCGCGCTTGAAGAACTTCAGGACTTCGGCCTTTCCCGCGGCGCGCACGGTGTATGGCTCGGTGACCGTGGCCGGGATGAACACGGACTGGCCGGGCCCGAGGCTGATCGGGCCGCCCGGCAGTTCGCCGAGGGTCACCCGGCCGCGAGTCACGAGGAGCTCGTGGAAGACGCCTGGCTCGGGCTGCACGACATACTCGCCGGCCGCGTCAAATCGGATGCGGCCCATGACGAAGTACTCTTCCGGCCAGACCGCGGAGCGGCCCTCGAGCAGGACGTCCTCCACCACGCGGCCCTCATCCGTGCCGCCCACGTAGCGGGCGCTCTTTCCGGCTTGGGGATCGACCGTGACAAACTCCTGGACCGGCGTGGGCTGGACCTGGAGGCCATCTCGCACAAATCCTGCAATGGTGTCTGCCTGCGCATCAGGCGTATCGCCGAGATGTTTGCGCATGCCGACGCTCCCATCCGCCTTCCGCTCAATCGGCGTGTAGAAATCCGCGATCGTGAAGGTCGTGTTGGAGGTCTGCTGCGGCTCGACCAGAATGAGGTAGGGTTGGCCCTGCGCATCGACCTTCGGATCGCCCGTCGCCTCATCAACGACTGGAATGATGTACCACGCTTCGTTCTTCGCCTCGGCGCCCTTGAGCGGGTGCGTCTGGTGCGAGAGGCCGAAGATGGCGTGCGGGTAGCCGACCGGCGAGAGGATGACCATGCCGGGCCGCAGGGCGATTTCGTTGAAGACGCCCACGATGCGCTGGCGGTTGGCGCGGACGCGCTCCATGAGCTCATCGAGCTCCTGCGGCGTCGCACCGTGCGCCAGCCACCCCGCGCTCGACAGCTGGTGGGTAGCATCCGTCCATTGGCGGTCGGCCTGGTGCGTCACCCAGGCCTCGTACGCCGCTCGAAACGCCTCAAACGCCTCTGGCGAGGCGATGAGCGCCATGAGCGCCCGGGCCAACTGCCGATCATGCTGAAGCCATTGGATGAACTCGTCCTCCGGAACCTCCGCGATGCCCTCGCTGAAGCCCATGTGGACTTTGCGAGCGAAGCGCGTCGTGAGGAACTTCACGAAGTACGGCTTGCGCAGATGCGCCCCGAGGACCTCCGGCTGCCGCTCGGCGAGCTCCTGCAGCGACAGCGCGGCGAGCGGTGCCCCTCCCGTATCGTCCGCCACCGCCGTATTCGGGATGGTCGAGAGCCCATCCGCCTGGGTCGAGCCGAACCACAGCTCCGCGATGTGCGATTCGCGTCCGTCGGCTTCCCGATGAGGGCTGCGGCCGGTCAACAGCTCATTCGCGACGCCTGCCCAGGCGTAATGCTTCTCGGCTGGGTCCACGGGGATGGCTTGGTCCCGCAGCGTCCGCAGTTGCTCCGCCCGCTGCCGCGCGGCGGCCGGCGAGAGCACCGCCACGGACTGCCGGGTGCCGATCCCGATTTCTCCATCCGTGTAGGCGCGCACTTCGTCCACCAGCCGCTCGACCAGAGCCTTGGTGAGGTGCGGATAGAGGGTGATCAATGACGTCGCCTTCTGGCCGATCAAGGACGCCACGGCATCCGCCCGTAGCGGGTTCACCCAGGTGATGGCAGGGGCCGCTGCCTCGACTGGCACGAGATAGGGACCAGAAGTCGTGATCGGCACGTACGGCGAGCGCAACTTCCCCTGGAGCTGTTGGGCCTGGCGGGCGAAGTCGACCTGGTCCCGGACTGCCAGAGGCAGGCATCGTCGCGCGTCGGCCTCGGAGAGCTGGATGGAGATGTCGTTGAACCGCAGGCCGCCGAGGTTCGCGACCGAATCGACGTAGCCCGGGAGTGCCACCGCCCAGGCGCCCTGTTCGAGGACCTGCGCGCGGATCTCCACGATGCGTCCCTCGGCATCGTAGAGCGTGTTGAACTGGATCCCCCGCCCCTCGGTGACGTACTTGAGGTCCAGGCTCATGCCCTGGAGATGGCCGGGGCCTGTGGAGGTCGTCTGGAGCGAGCCCGGCAGGCTGTTGGTGACGAACGCCGTGTCATGGATGGGGCTCACCGGCTGCGTTTCGCTGTTGCCGGTGAGCGGCTGCAACGCGTCGGGCGCCGGGAGGACACCGTGGTTCATCACGTACATGACGACTCGGTCTCGCTGGGCGGCGAGCCGTTCCGCATCGTACTGGAGGTCCGCCGGGGTGGCGTCCGGACCGCCCAGCTTGCCGACCCCCTCGTAGCCGCGCCAGAACACTCCGGGGGTGAATTCCTGAGTGGTCACCGGCACCGGCAGGGTCGCGGCGGCGAGGTGACCGCCCAGCGCGTACTGCGGGTGGCGGGCCATCGTCTCATCGTCGGCGGTCAGTGCAATCCGCTCCGCCCCCGGAACGCCCGCCTCCATCCACCCCAGTACGTTGAGCGCCTGCGCCGCCAGGAGCTGCAGCCGCTGCGCGATCTCGACGGACTCCACGCGCAGCGCCTCGGCCATCAACGCCCGGTAGAATCCACGGACGCGCGGACCAATGGTTTTCGGGTGACCGAGGTACGCCTCGCGCAGCCGCTCGCTGAGTATCACAACCATCTGCGGAAGGTCGTTAGGCGCAAGGTCTCGCACCATCTCCCGTGCCGCCTCGTGCGGCAGCTGGTCGTCGAGAATTCGCCGCAG
>CAYJWO010000198.1:0-2706 GCA_964373825.1 uncultured Planctomycetales bacterium | reverse complement strand
ACCTACGCGGGCAAGGTCAAGGTCGGCAAGCTCAACGTGGACGACCACCCGTCGGTCGCCGCCCGTTACCGGGTCATGAACATCCCCACGCTGCTGTTCTTCAAGGGCGGCGAGGAGGTGGACCGCGTGGTGGGCGCCTTCCCCAAGGACGAGCTTTCCCGGCGCATCGACCGGGTCCTCGGCGCATGACGCGAGGGCGGCCGTGCCACGCGCGCCGATGACGGCCCTCGCCGTCCTCTGCTCAGGTTGCGGGACCAACCTCCAAGCGATCCTGAACGCCGCGCGCCGTGGGACGCTGCGCGCACGCGTCGCTCTGGTGCTCAGCGACCAGCCAGATGCCTACGCCCTGACGCGCGCTCGCCGGGCTGGCGTCGAGGCGCGGTATGTGAATCCGAAGGCCTTCCCGACCCGTACCGCCTTTGAGCGCGTCCTCATCGAGCTCCTGGACGCCCGGCGCGTGCGGCTGGTGTGCCTGGCCGGGTTCATGCGCGTCCTCTCGCCGGTATTCGTCCGCCACTACCGTCACCGGGTCCTCAACGTCCACCCAGCCCTCCTCCCGGCGTTCCCCGGGGTGGACGCGGTGCGCGACGCGCTGGCGTGGGGGGTGAAGGTGACGGGGGTCACGGTCCACATGGTGGATGAGCAGGTGGACCACGGGCCGATTCTCCTGCAGGAGGCGGTCCCGGTGGTACCCGGAGACACCGAGGCGAGCCTGCTGAAGCGGCTGCACCGCGTGGAGCACCGGCTCTTGCCGCGGGCGATCGGCTTGGCGTTGAGCGGGCGGGTGCAGATCACGGGCCGGACGACCCGCGTCACCCAGTTGGATTCGGCGAGCGGAAGAGCTCGAGGTTCGCTTTCGGCAGGACGAGGTGGCGTCCGGTCGCTGGGTGGGTGAGCCGCACGCCGCGGAACCGGTCGAAGCCGTACTCCGAGAGCACCTGCGCGACCACCTCCGCCGCCGTTTCGAAGAGGCGGTCCACTAGTGCTGCGTCGAACGCGGTCCGGCCGGACGACACGTTCAGCTGGAACGCGAACTCGCTGTCGAGAAACTCTCCGCTGCACCGCCCCACCTCCGCCGCCGCGGTGTCCTGCAGCTCCTGGGCGAGCCGGGCCTGAATACGCCGCGCGAGCTGCCAGCTTAAGAAATCCTCCAGCTCAATGTCCCGCGGGATGTACTCGGCGAGGTCCAAGGGGCCCGGCCCCACGAGGTTGAGGTCGAAGATCGTGCGGGAGAACATCTCCGGGGTGCTGATCATGTTCACGTTGGCCCGCTTGATGTCGTCGAGGTACCGGACGATGGTCCACGCCGCGTCCGGAAACTCCGGGTCGGCAATCAGCACGACGTAGAACCGGATCTGCTCATCGCTGCTCAGCAGCACCCGGTGGACCGCGGAGAGCAGCGCGTGCGCCACCGCATCGAATTGCGGCCCCACCCCCAGCTCCTGGCCGGATTGGTCCATCGTGTCGTCGGCGATGACGTGGATGGCCAGCGTGTGGTCGAGGACGTGGACGGACGTGCGGAACGCCTCCCCGGCGAGCTCCTGCTGGATGGCGCCCGCCACCTGCTCTCGGCGGTAGGTGGGTTCCATTCCGCAGCCGGCGACGACGAGGGCCAGCGCGCCGGCGCGCGACATCGCGAGCAGTGAGCAGGCGGGACGGCTCATCAGGAGACGCCGATTACGTGGAGGGCGACGGGCTCGGGAGCGTTCGCTGCTTGCCGTACTCAACGAAGATCGCTTCGATTTCATCGTACTCCAGCTCTTCCTTTTTCAGCAGCTCGTTGGCAAATCGCGTGAGGAGGACATCCTCGCGGCGCAGCAGGTCCTCGACGCTCGAGATGCACTCGGCGAGGATCTTGTGCGTCTCCTCATTGAGCCGCTCCTTGGTGCGGTCGGCGAGCCGATCGCCCATCGCCGAGCCGCGGAACTCCCAAGAGCCCAGCAGCGCTTCATAGTCCCCGACGTAGCCGTTCGTGCCCATCCCGAGGCTCCAGACCATCTGGTGCGCTTGGATCATGGCGTTGCGAAAGTCGGACGCCACCCCGTCGGAGGTGGACTCGAACTTCAGCCGCTCCGCGACGTAGCCGCCGAGGGCCGCCTTGATGTTCGCGAGGATGCGCGTGCGGCTGGAGGTGAACAGCTCTTCGCGCGGCTGGTGGTACACGATCCCCAGCGCGTCGCGCCGCGAGATGATGGACGCCTTGAACACGTCGTCCGTCGGGTGCAGGAGGTACGTGACGACGATGTGGCCAGATTCGTGGAAGGCGATCCGCCGCCGCTCGTCCTCGTTCATCTTGCGGCGTCGCTTGAAGCCCAGCTCGATGCGCTCGAGGCCGGCGGAGAGATCCTTGAACGTGACCGTCGAGCGCTTGTCGCGCGCGGCGATCAGGGCGGCTTCCTTGATGATGCTCTCGATGTCGGCCGGCGACTTCCACACCGAGCGGCGCGCGAGGCGGGCGATGTCGATGGTCGAGTCCGCCTTCACCTTGCCGAGGTAGAAGCGGTAGAGCTTCTCGCGGTCGTCGAGGCCCGGACGGTCCACATAGATCTTGCGGTCGAGCCGGCCCGGACGCAGGAGCGCCTGGTCCAAGACGCGCTCGTTCGCGTTCGTCGCGCCAATCACCACGACGTTGTAGCGCAGGCTCTCCAGCCCGTCCATCTGGACGAGCAGCTCGTTGACGGTGTTGTTGCGCTCGGTCTGCGCGCC
>CAYJWO010000197.1:0-2741 GCA_964373825.1 uncultured Planctomycetales bacterium | reverse complement strand
AGAGCTTGTGCGCAACGTTCTCATCGAACACCACGTGGGTGGCCGCGGCGTCGGGGGCACAGTGCACCAGCTGTACTTCGAGCCGATCTAGCAGCTCATCGATGAGCGCTCGGACGTGCGCCTTGGGTCCGACGTGCTTGAGCTCAATGATCCGTTTCATCGCAATGGTTGAATGGCGGTGACTGGACTCGAACCAGTGACCCGCGGCTTATGAGTCCGCTGCTCTGCCAACTGAGCTACACCGCCCCGTGAGATTCCAGCCGCACTATCACAGGGAGCCGGTCGATTCCAAGATACGGACGTAGTCGGCGACCCCGCTCTGGAGGTCGGCGATCGGCTTCGTGTACCCGGCCCGCCGCAGCTTGTCCATCTCGGCCTGGGTCAGGTACTGATACTTGCCGCGCAGCGCGTCCGGCATGTCGAAGTACTCGATGCGCCGGGGTAGACCCAGCGCGCCAAACAGCGCCTCGGCCAGCTCGTTCCAGGTCTGTGCTTGCCCGGTCCCCACGTTGTAGATGCCGGTCACGTCGCCCCGCTCCAGGCAGAACCAGAGGATGTCCACGACATCCTTGACGTAGATAAAGTCGCGGCGCTGTTCCCCGTCGCGGTACTCGGGCCGGTCCGACGTGAAGAGGCGCATCACCCCGGCGCGCTTGACCTGCTCGTAGCCCTTGTGGACCATGCTGCGCATGTCGCCCTTGTGGGACTCGTTCGGCCCGTAGACGTTGAAGAACTTCAGGCCCGTCACCTGGCGCTGCAGGCCGTGGCGGAGCACCCACAGGTCCACGAGGTGCTTCGAGTACCCGTACATATTGAGCGGCCGGTAGCGGGGGGTGGCCTCATCGGCGTCGGAGTAGCCCTGCTCGCCCGCCCCATAGGTCGCCCCGCTGCTCGCGTAGATGAACCGCTTGCGGTGCGCGAGCGCCCACCGTGCGAGCCGCTTGGTGTAGCCGTAGTTGTTCGCCATGAGGTACGCGGCGTCCCGCTCAGTCGTCGAGGTGCAGGCCCCGAGGTGGACGACCGCGTCAACCCGGTGCCGGAGCGCTCCATCGTCGAGCGCCTCGAGCAGTACCTCACGCTCCAGGTAGTCCTCGAACCGCTTGCCGACAAGGTTGTGCCATTTCTCCGACGTCCCCAAGTGGTCCGCCACGAGGATGTCGGTCACCCCCATCGCGTTGAGCTTCCAGAGAAAGCAGCTGCCAATGAACCCCGCCCCCCCCGTGAGCAGAATTTTCATCCTAGCCGCCTGGGCCTTGGCTGCCAGCGTACAGCCGGGCTCCCGGCGCGCCCCGCGAGCGACTCGCGGGCGTCAGCCCGGCGGAGGCGGACGATCGGTGCTCCACGGCCGCCGATGTCCGACGACCCCCGCGGCTTCGCCTGGCGAAGCCAGCGACGGGGGGAGGAGTTCGGCGGCCGGTCCGCCGTCGCCGGGCGCCCGGACGCCCGCGGCGGAGCGAGCGGGCCGGCGGGAGGCCGGCTCAACTCAGGTGATGATGTCATCCTGTCTGGTCCTCGGCGTCCGTGGCGATCCAGCCGCCGCCGAGCAGCTCGTCTCCGTCGTAGAAGACCGCCGCCTGCCCGGGGGTGACCGCCGCCTGCGGCTCCTCGAACGCCACCCGCACGCATCCCCCCGCGAACGGCGTCAGCGTGGCCTCGGCGGGCTCGTGCCGGCTGCGGATTTTTACGCAGGCTCGCCGCGGCCCTTCGGGAGCCGCCGTCGAGACCCAATTGACCCGCTCCGCCACCAGCGCCCGGCGCAGGAGTGCCTCGCGCGGGCCGACGACCAGCCGGTTGCGCGGCGGATCAATCGCCACGACGTAGAGCCGCTGCCCGGTCGCCACCCCCAGCCCTTCCCGCTGGCCGATGGTCAACCCAAGCAGCCCCCGATGCTCGCCGAGCACCTGGCCGTCCGTGTCCACGATCGGCCCCGGCTCATCCTCAACGCCCAGCTGCTGCCGCAGGAATCCATCTTTGTTGCCGTCACGCACGAAGCACACGTCCTGGCTGTCCGGCTTGTCCGCGGTGACGAGCCCCAGCGATCGCGCCCGCTCGCGGACCGCCGGCTTGGAGAGCTCTCCGAGGGGGAACCGCGCCTGGGCGAGCTGATCCTGGGTGAGGTCGAACAACACGTACGATTGATCCTTCTCCGGCGCGGCGGCCTGCCGGAGCACGTAGCGGCCCCGCGCCGGGTCGTAGCCGAGGCGCGCGTAGTGGCCGGTCGCCACGGCCGCAGCCCCCAGCGTCCGGGCGATCTCCACGAGGGCGCCAAACTTCACGTCGTCGTTGCACGCGATGCAGGGGTTCGGGGTCAGCCCCTCGCGGTAGCTGCGGACGAAGTAGTCGATCACGCGCGCGCGGAAGGTGCCGGCGAGATCCACAGTGCGATGCGGGATGTTCAGCCGGCGGGCCACCGCCTTGGCGTCCATGGCGTCACGGACCGAGCAGCAGCGGCGCGTGCCACTGGAGACGCAGACGTCCTTGCCCCAGAGCTGCAGCGTCACCCCGAGGACCACCTCCCCCTGCTCCTGCAGGAGGGCGGCGGCCACGGAGCTGTCCACCCCGCCGCTCATGGCTACGACGATTCGCTCGGGCATCGCGTCGTGGATTATACAACGGCCAGGCAGGGAGAGCTATCAGTTCCATGTCGCCGACGCGAACAGCGTTCACTGGTTCAGTGGTTCACTGGCTCATCGGTTCGCCTGATGGATCAACCGATGAACCGGTGAACGAGTGAACCAATG
>CAYJWO010000196.1:0-2747 GCA_964373825.1 uncultured Planctomycetales bacterium | reverse complement strand
GAAGGACCTGCAGGTCGATGTCTATCGCGCCTCGGGGCCGGGCGGAAAGGGGGTCAACACCGCCTACTCGGCGGTGCGCATTCGGCACCTCCCGACCGGCCTGATGGTGACCTGCCAGGACGAGCGCAGCCAGCTCCAAAACAAGGAGAAGGCGATGCGGGTGTTGCGGGCGCGGCTCCTTGACCAGGTGCAACAGTCACAGCAACGAGCCATCGCGCAGGATCGCCGCAGGCAGGTTGGCGGAGCCGAACGCAGCGAGAAGATTCGGACCTATAACGTTCCAGACCGGCGGGTGACGGATCACCGGATCGGGCTGACGCTCCACCGGCTCGACCAGGTGCTCGAAGGCGACCTTGATGAGTTGTTCAATGCGTTGGTGGCCGCCGAGCAGGCCAAGGTGTTCCAGGCGGCACCAGGTGGGCCCCGCGGAGACGTTGCGTGACACCACGGCGGGCGGGGGTCATGACGTCCGAGCGCTCATCCGTGAGACGACTCGTCCAGGACGGAACCCAGCGCCTCCAGGCGGTGGGGACCCCGCATGCCCGGCATGAGGTCGAGTGGCTGCTCAGCCGGCTGCTCGGTGTCCGGCCGCTTGAGCTCTACCTCCGGCAGACGGACGTGGCCAACGCGGCCGCCCGGCAATTCCTCCAGCAGATTGGTGAGCGGGCGTGCGGGGTCCCGCTGCAATATCTGCTCGGGGACACCGAGTTCTACGGCCAGCGAATCTTCGTGGCGCCCGGCGTCTTCATCCCACGCCCCGAGACGGAGTCGGTCATCGAGGCCGGCCTCAGTCGGCTGGCGCCGATGGCGGCGCGGGCCGGGCGGCCGCTCTCGCTGCTCGATCTGGGGACCGGGAGCGGGTGCCTCGCGATCACCCTCGCGCGCCATCTTCCGGCTTGTCACGTCGTGGGAGTTGAGCTATCATGGAAGGCTCTGTGCGTCGCTCGGGTGAATGTGGCGCGGCAGCGTCTTTCCGCGAGGATTCAGTTGGTGCTGGGCCGTTGGGCGGAGCCGCTTCGCGGGCCGTTCGACGGCATCATCTCGAATCCGCCGTATGTGCCCAGCGCCCAGGTGGACCATCTGCCGCTGGACGTGCGCCAGGAGCCCCGCCTCAGCCTGGACGGCGGCAGCGACGGGCTGCGGGATCTCCTGCACATTCTGTCCGATGCCCCTCGGCTCCTCAGCCCGGGGGGGCTGTTGGCCATGGAATGCGGAGAAACGCAGGTGGATGCGCTCGTGCGGGTCTCACGTCCGCTTCCGTGGCTGGCGGAGGTTGAGACGGTGCGGGATCTGGCCGGTCGGCCCCGAGGCATCCTCGCGGTTCGGGCCGAGAGCGGTCTGGACACGTTGGACGGTGCCTCTCCATGAACGAGACGCCGCAGGAGGCAGAGGCCCTCTCGAGGGAACGGCTCTTGATCTCGCGGAGCGGGCCGCTCCGCGGTTCCGTCGAGATTCATGGGGCGAAGAACGCGGTGCTGCCGATCATGGCCGCGTGCCTGCTGACGGATGAGCCGTCGGTGATCGAGCACGTCCCCCGGGTGATCGACGTGCTCACGATGATCGAGATCCTGCGTGAGCTCGGCGTGCAGTGCCGACTTATCGGGGAACGTCTCGAAGTAACCCCCGGCCGCTATCTGGGCACGGTGGCGCCCTATGAGCTCGTGAGCCTCATGCGGGCTTCGATCTGCGTCCTCGGGCCGCTGCTCGCCCGGCACGGCAAGGCCCGGGTGGCGATGCCTGGCGGCTGCGTGATCGGGCCGCGGCCCATCGATCTCCATCTCAAGGGGCTGCAGGTGCTCGGGGCGTCGATCGAGATTGAGCACGGGGATATCGTCGCGACCGCCCCGAGGTTGCGCGGCGCCACCGCGCACCTAAGCGGGGCCTTCGGCTCCTCGGTCCTGGCGACCGGCAACGTCATGATGGCCGCGACGCTCGCCTCGGGCGCGACGGTGATTGAGCACGCCGCCTGCGAGCCTGAGGTCGTCGAGCTGGCGAATTGTCTAGTCGCGATGGGGGCGCGGATCGAAGGGCACGGCGGCCCGGTGATCCGGATCGAAGGGGTGGAGCGTCTGCGCGGCGCCCGGCACCGCATCATCCCGGACCGGATCGAGGCCGGCACGCTGTTGATCGCCGCGGCGGGCTGTGGCGGCGACGTGATGTTGAGAGGAGCCTGCGTCGATCACCTGGGCGCAGTCATCGACAAGCTTCGGGAAGCGGGCGCCTCCGTGGAGGGGTTCGACGGCGGCGTGCGGATCTCAGCGAAGCCGCCGCTTGGCGCGGTGCAGGTGACGACATTGCCGTATCCGGGATTTCCGACGGACCTCCAGGCGCAGATGATGGTCCTCATGGCGGTCTCCCGCGGTGTTGGCATGATCACGGAGAAGGTGTATCCGGAGCGGTTCATGCATGTGGCGGAGATCACCCGCATGGGTGGGTCCATCACGCGCGAGGGGCCAAGCGCGATCATCCGCGGTGTCGAACGGCTCTCAGGGGCGCCGGTCCTGGCGACGGATCTGCGGGCTTCGGCGGCGCTGGTGCTGGCCGGCTTGGTCGCCGAGAATCATACGGAGCTCTCCGGGCTTCTGCATCTCCGACGCGGCTATGTCGATTTGGAGGGGCAGTTGAGGAGCCTCGGGTCGAAGCTGCAACGCACGACCGCTGCGTCAAGCTCGGAAACGGGTGTGCCAGCCGGCCACTAGATAGAATGAACGAGCCAGCACGCCCCGTCGTGATGTGATAGGTTGGCG
>CAYJWO010000195.1:0-2774 GCA_964373825.1 uncultured Planctomycetales bacterium | reverse complement strand
CTGGTGGATGATGCCCGCCCCCGGCTGCCAGAACCCCATCCCGTAGCGTTCGGCAGCGCTTCGCAGGAAGTCGTACACTTCGCGGTTGGCCTCCAGGGCGGTCCGCATGTCCGCGTCGGCCCCGACCCGCGCCTGGATGAGGTGGTCGCAATGGATGGTCGTCGGCACAGCCGTGGTATCGCGGCAAGCCTGCATGAACTGGAGGATGGCCATCTGGGCGGTCGCGTCCTGCATGGCGACCCAGTCCGGCTGCAGGACCAGCATGCTCCGGCCACGGTCGAACACCTGGGCGGCGGGATCGGCGGTATGCGCGATGAGGATCTTCTCGGAGAGCGTGAGCGGCCGGCCGAACCGTTGGCGCGCCGCGGCGTGGAGCGCCTCGAGGCGGTCGTAGAGACGTCGAATGGCGTGGAGGTGCTCGGGAGTCAACATCGACGTGCGGTGGTCATTATAACACAGGTATAATACCGCACAGGCATGGCGCGCCGCGGGTCATCCGTCGTCATCTCGCTGTTCGTCGTCGGCTGGTTGCTGCTCTTCGGCTACGAGACGCTCCGCGCGAACTACCTCAGCCCGCTCGCCGGGCGGCCCCTGCCGAAGGTCCAGCTGCTCTTCCCGCCCGCCGGCTGGATCATGTTCTACCGGATCGACCCCTCCTACGGATTCGCGGAAGTGTACGGCCAGCGCGCCCGCCAACCCTTTCGCATCGAGCCGAAGGATCTCTTCGCGACGCGCACGCTGGGCTTCGATAACTTCCACCGGAACCTCCTGGTTGGCGTCTTGGACCCTCACCGCGCCGAACCGTTCTGCCGCTACCTTCGCTGGAAGCTGCCGGAGTACGACACGTTCGCCGTCACGTACGCGCAGTACCAGGATGTCGTCAACGCCCCGGACCGGTTGCAGCGCCGGGTGGCCTACCAATGTCCGTGATCGCTCGGTGGTGGCGCCGAGCATTCTTGATCGAGCGGCCGACGATTGGCCTGTGCCTCTTCCGCTTCGCCGTTGCGTGGACGGTCGGCGCGCACGTCATCCCCTCACTCCTCCACCTTGACGAGAACTACCTGTCGACCGCCTTCAAGACCACCAACCCGTCGTTCTTCCCCCAGGATCTCCTGGATCGTGCCGCGGCCAGCCCGGATGGCCTCGTGTACGCGGTCACCGGGCTCTTCTACGCCTCGCTGGTCGTGTTCGCGCTCGGCCTCTGGTCGCGGATCAGCTGCGTCGTCTTGACGCTGACGTGCTACTACTTCTACGCGCTCAACAGCTACCACATCGGCACGCTAAGCTGGGACATCCTGCTGGTCACGTTGTTTCTCATGTGCCTCACCGACTACCACGGCGACAGCCTGTCGCTCGACAGCGTGCGGCGCGGGGACGCCGAGGCCTTCCGCCACCGCGCGCCGTTCTTTGTCCAACGGCTCCTGCAGCTGCAGCTGGCCGTGACGTTCTGGCACACCGCCTTGAACAAGACCCACTTCGTCCCTGCCGGAGCACCGCTCGTGGGTAACTGGCTCACCGACAACCCGTACCACATCCTCCTGCACTACCCGGCGATCGGCGTGGTGCGCGACTTTCCGCTGCGCGCATGGCTCGCACACCAGCCCCAGCTGTGTTACGGCCTCGGGGTCACGCTCCTCCTCGCGGAGATCGCGCTGCCCTTCTTGTGGTTCATCCGGCGCACGCGGGCCATCGGCATCACGATCGGCATCCTGTTCCAGTTGATGCTGTGGGCGACGCTGCACGTGCCGACGATCTTCCTGTTTCTCTTCCCCGCGATGATGCTGCTGTTCGTGGATCCGGAAGCGGTGGTGGGATGGATCGAGCGGCGGCGCGACGCGGCGAGTGGCGGCTACCGGCCCCGGTTGTTGTACGACGGGCGGTGCGGCTTCTGCCTGGAGAGCGTGGCCCGATTGCGCGCTGCGGATCTTTTTTCGCAGATCGAACTGGTCGATTTCCACACGCAACCGAACCTCACCGATTTGCACCCGTCACTGACACCGGAGCGGTGCAACAGTGAGATGGTGCTGGTGGAACCGGCGGGGCTCTCCGGCGGGTTTGATGCGTTCCGGCGCCTGACGATGCGGCTGCCGCTGCTGTGGGGGCTGGTGCCGTTCCTCTACCTGCCGGGCGTCGGGTGGGTTGGCCGCCGCGCGTACCGATGGATCGCCGTCCACCGCTATCTGCTCCACCGCAATCCCGCCTGCACCACCAACCGGTGCGGGATCCGCTAGCGCTCCATGCGATATCAGATATCGCCTGAGGGCGATATCTGATATCGGGTTAGGGCTCGCTGAAGAGCTGCTCCTGGAAGACGAAGAGGGTGGCGTCTTGCCAGGCGTCTGGGGGAAGACCAGCCTTTTGAGACGCCAACTCCCGCAGGAACTCGACGCGGGTCCAGCCGGTACTTTCCCACACGCTCGGCAGGAAGACGCCCTGGCGGCCCTGGTGCGTCAGCAGGACGCCGTCGCGCCCAGGCACGAGGTTGCGCACGCTGTCCAGATGCGCGGGCGGGCTGAGGACGGCGACTTCAACGCGGATGTCGTCAAGCTCATCCGCCGTGACCGGCTGGAAGCGGTGGTCGCGAAGCGCGGCGTCCGCGGCGACCTGCGTGATGGACCGGGCCAGCGGTTCCGACGTTTCCACCCGACCGATGCAGCCGCGCAGCTGGCCAGCCTTGCGCAGCGTCACGAAGATGCCGCTGGCTCGTGACAGCCCCGGCTGGCGCTGCAGCAGTTCGACCTCCAGCGAGGAGGATTGCCCCTCCTGCACAGATC
>CAYJWO010000194.1:0-2820 GCA_964373825.1 uncultured Planctomycetales bacterium | reverse complement strand
TGCCAGACACCGCTGGAGTGGCGGCTGGCACGGGCGGGGGCGCCGCTGGCGTGATGAGGAGGGTCGCCACCGCGGCGACGATCGCCGCGACCAGTCGCCCGACAGCATCCCGATGCCCCTGCCGCGCGCGCCAAACTTCCCGGCCCATCACATCGGTGAGCTCGTCGGCGTGCTCGCCTACGTCAGCGATGTCCAGCGGGACTTTGAGCGCGGTGGACAACGGACTTCCAGACCAGAACCCGATGGCGCTGAGCACTGCGTCAGCAGCGCTCGCGGCCGCGCCGATGATGTTCCACACCTGCTCCCGACTCCCGCGCCGAGTCAGGGTCACGGTGATCACCGCGCCCGCCACCTGCAGCAGATTCCCGACTACCTCCACCCACCCCGCGCCGAAGACATCCATGGGGGTCCCGATGGCGATGAGGATGGCGCTGGCGAGCGCCATCCAGACATCGGCAGCCGGCACCGTGCCACTCGCATACTGGCCGAACACCGCGCTCAACCGGTACGACGCGGATGAGAAACTGAGGAGGCTCAGCGTCCATCCCACCAAGCTTGTTGAGAGCGTGAGGGGAACCACTACCCCGGCCAGCGAGAACAAAGCCGGCGCGACCACGCCAGCGACAGCAACCCCGACCAGGAAGGCTAGCGCGATGGTGAGCGTCTTGAAATTCGTCTGACGGAACAGCGCGCCCAGTGAACTACGACTGAGTGTTGCCATGCTCCGGTGGAAGCGAGCTCCGCTCAAGGTCGCCAGGGCCACGGCTGCCGCCGCGATGATGGCACCAAGACCCGCGACGGTCATCAGGCCTCCCAGGACCAGCGAGGCGAGACCGAGGGTCGGGACAATGGCGCCCATGAACATCGCGCCGACCCCTGACGCGGCTGCTCCCTGTGCTAGCGCCGGAGACACCATGACGACAAGGACGAGAGCGACGGTGACGACCGCATGGGCGGCACTACGCAACATCCGCCCGATCGAACTAAACAACGGCAGGATGCCGCCTCGACCCGCCCCGCGTCCGCCGATCCCAACCCCCGGCCCACCGACGCGCTGGTCTTCTTCCTCTTGATCCTGGGTTTCGGTACCGGGTTCCGAGGGGACACGTTGCGCTTCAGCGGATGGGGCCGACCCGGCGACGCCACCGGTGCCTGTCCCCCCGGTACCCGGTACGGTGTTTCCGGCGCTCGCACCGGCGCCTCCGGCACCACGACCAGCCCCTGCTCCAACCCCCGTACCTCCACCCACACCGGTCCCCACCCCTGCCCCAACGCCGGTGCCCGCGCCGCCCGCCGCAGCGGTCCCCGCGCGGAGGCCGCCGAACGCCGGCACGGACGCGGCCCCGCGGACGAAGTTCACCGGCGACATCGCGTCGTGGACCGAGCGGCTGATCCCCGCGAGGCGGCGCAGCTCTGTTCGCAGCGCGCCGTTCGCGTCAGGGCTTAATCCCGACTCGCGCAGCGCTCGCTGGATGGCGTGGATCGACCCGGTGACCCGGCCGAGGTATTCCTCGGCCACCGCGCGCGTCATGCTAAACGGCACATGCGCCCCCTGGAGCGCCTGCCGGACCATCACCCACTCCACCTCCGCGAGGATGTAGATCGTCCCGTTCATCCGCGCGGTCTCGAGCACCCCCATGAGCATCGCGGGGTTGTGGCGGACCGAACCTACCAGCGTCGTGACCGCGTCGTTGACGGCGAGCTGGTTTTGCAACGTGGGACTGTTGACGTACGCCACCTCAGCCGCCGTGACGCCGGCGATCTGCTCCTGCACGGCAGCGTCGCCGAGCGCATCAACCTGCGCGTCGTTGACCCGGCGGCGCACCTCGCGCGTCTCCAGGGTGACCGGGCCGGCGGGTGTTGCCACCGTCATCGTGTGCTGCGCCGTGGACAGGACGCGGTTCATCACGAGATCCATCTGGGCTTCTCGGCTCGCGTTGGCCATGCCCGCTTCGGCGGCCAGCGCGCGCACCACCGCGTCAACCGAGAGATCGGCGGGCCACGGGGTCGCGGCGGCGGCCTGCGCGAACAGCGTCACCGCCCCCGGCGTCACGGCGGCGGTCACCGCACCCGTCAGCACGGTGGACGTCGCAGCCGCTGCCTGCGTCAGCGATGGGGTCGCCGTCGTCGTCACCGCCCGCCCACCGACCGGCGCGACCGGAGCGGTCATCGTCCGCGCGACAGGCGCCATGAACACGCGTGACGTCGTGGCTGCCGCCTGGGTGATGGTGGAGGACGGCGCAGCGGGCGCCTGAGGTGCCTGCGTACTGGGTCCGAGCATCTGGTGCAGTTGGGCGACCTCGGCCGCGGAAACGGTCAGCCCGGCGTTGGCAAATGTCGTCGCGACCTGTCGCGGCGTCACGGACGGCGTCATGAGGATCTGCTGCACGACCGGCAAGGTCTGGGTGACCGGAACGCTCAACCGCTGGCTGAGTGTTTCCGCGATCGGCATCGCGCGCATGGCGATGGCGACGCCCTGCACCTGTGCGGACCCCACAAAAATCCCCACCTGCGCCAGTCGGGCGCCAATGACTCGCTGGCTTGCCTTGGGTTGCGACCGCAGCGCATCGGCCACCGGCAGCGCCTGCGTCACCGTCAGGCCCGTGTGTGCGCTAATTGCTGTGGCGACTGCGACGGATCGTTGAACAGCCGGGAGCGCCGCGACGAGGGGGGCGACCTGCGTGCGGGTCACCGGGATACTCGGGGCGACCGCCTGGAGCGCGCGCACGACCTGGCGGCTCGTGACACTGGGCCCGAGGGGGGCCAGGCGGGTCGCGACCTGCGCGACCTGGACCGGCGAGAGCTGGGGGGCGACCTGCC
>CAYJWO010000193.1:0-2830 GCA_964373825.1 uncultured Planctomycetales bacterium | reverse complement strand
GGGGAGCCGCAGCGCACGTTCCGCTCGGTGCTCGTGACCGGCACGAACGGCAAGGGATCCACCGCCAATCTCCTCTACTCCATGTTGCGGGAGGGGAGGCTGCGCGTCGGCTTGTACACGTCGCCCCACGTGGAGGATCTTCGGGAGCGCATCCGCGTGTGGACGGGCGGGCCGACCGCGGACGAGCGAGCACCCGGGGACGACTGGATCTCCGACGCGGCGTTCGCCGGGCTCATGGAGCAGCTGCGGCCGGTCCTCGAGGCCATCCGGCAGGACCCCGCCCTCGGCCCTCCGACGTACTTCGAGGTCCTGACCGCCATGGCCTTCCTCCACTTTGCCCAGTGTGACGTCGACCTCGCGGTGCTGGAAGTCGGCATGGGCGGTCGGCTGGACGCGACCAACGTTGTCCAGCAGGACCTCTCCATCTTCAGTCCCATCGACGTCGATCACGCGGACGTCCTCGGTGCCGATCCGGTCGCCATCGCCCAGGAAAAGGCCGGCATCATCAAAGCCCGGCAGACGGTGATCGCTGCGCCGCAGTCGGACGCCGTCATGGCGGTCGTGCGGGCGGCGTGCGACGCGGAGGGTGCTGCGCTCGTGCGCTGCGGCGAGGACCTGACCGCCACCGTCCATCAACACGATCTCGACGGCCTCGTGATGACGCTCACCGGGGTGCGCGGGATCTACGAGCATCTCGCCGTGCCGCTGCTGGGGCGTCACCAAGCACAGAACGCGTCCGCCGCCGTAGGCGCCTTGGAGCTGCTGTCGGATCGCGGCCTCCTCGAGCCGCAGGTCCAGCGAGGGCTGGAGCTCGCGGAGTGGCCGGGGCGGCTGGAGATCGTGCACGACTCGCCGCTCGTCCTGATGGACGGCGCGCACAACGCGCACGCCTTTGCGGCGCTGCGCGAGACCTTGACCGAGCTGTGCGGCGGACGTCGGCTCCACCTGCTCGTAGGCCTGTCATCGGACAAGCCCGTCGAGCCGTTCGGGCAGCTTCTGGGCCCGTTGGCGGCCAGCGTGACCTGCACGCACAGCGGCCATCCGCGGGCCGCTGACCCCGCGGCGCTGGCCGAGCGCCTCGCCCCCTTCATCGCCGAGCGGCACGTCATCCGTGACACGGCCGATGCGTGTACCTATGTGCTGAATGCCGCCGAGGCGAACGACGTGGTCGTCATTACGGGATCGCTGTTTCTCGTCGGCGACTTGCGCGGTGCGTTGCGCCGATCGCACGTCAAACACCGTCGGGTGGCCGCGGCCTGACGCGCCGGTGACCGGAGGGACACGCCATGCCGATGATCACGGTCGAGTGGCTGGAAGGCCGCACCCCCGAGCAGAAGGCGGTACTGGCGGAGGCGATCACGCGCGCGTTCGTGGACGCCGCCCGGGTGCCGAAGGATCAGGTGTGGATCGTTTTTCGGGACGTGAAACGGTCCGACTGGGCGATGGCCGGCATTCCTGTCGACCGCAAGGGCGCGTAGCTACTCAGGCGTGTTGAGGTAGTCGAGGTAGTCGGCGACGCCGTAGAGCGCTTCCTTGACCGCGCGGAGTCGCTCCGGGACGAACGGGTGGCTGCGGGCGTACTGCGGATGCGTGATCTCCCGCGGCAAGTGGCGAGTCTCCGCCCGGTCGAGTTCGTGCACGGTGCGCAGGAACGCGATCAGGCCTTCCGGGTTGAACCCGGCCGCCCGCAGGTACTTCACGCCCAGTTGATCCGCCTCCAACTCGTCCTGCCGCGCATAGGCGAGTTGTGCTGCCCGCGCGGCCACCCCAATACCTCCGGCGACCTGTCCCTGCCGTGTGGCCAGCGTTGCTAGCTGCAGCAGCTGCAAGCCAACCTGGCCCTCGTACCGCTTCATCGCGTGGCGGGCGGCGATGTGGGCGATCTCGTGAGCCATGACCCCCGCCAGCGCCTCGTCGTTGCCGGCGCGCTCGATGAGGCCCGTGTAGACGAAGACGTACCCGCCGGGCAGAGAGAAGGCGTTCACCGCCTCGTCCTCGACGACGGCGAAATGGTAGTGGAACTCCTTGCGGTCGGACACGGCGGCCAGGCGCTGACCGATCGCATCTACCCGCTGCTGCAGGGCTTCGTCGGCGACCACCGTCAACTCCTCTTCGACCCGGCGCGCGATTCGGCGACCCAGCTCGACCTCCTTGTCCGTGGAGGTGAAGGCGTACTCCTGCCGCTGCGTGGCCAGATCGAAGTGCGTGCGCGCGCAGGCGGGCACCGTGGAGAGCAGACAGAGGCAAGCGACGATTCGGCGCCAACCGGCGCGCATGAGCGTTAGGGAACGGGGGCGGACAACGATCGGAGAACGCCTTCGACCGCCGGGCCGGCGACGACGAGCAGCAGGATCCCGAGCAGCGCAATGACTACGACCGCGATCGTCCAGAGGATCTTGGCGCGGCGGGAGAACCGAGGGCTCTGCCACAAGAGCGGCAGCGCCATGGGGCCGACGGTCAGGAGCATGAGGATGACGTACCAGGCCTTCCCCCCGGAGAGCAGCGGCTGCGGCTGTCCGGCGGCCCGCTGGTAGGCGTCGAGGACCGCGGGGATCCAGACGAACAGGTACACCAGCCCGAGCATCACGGCGCTCAGCCACGAGCGCATGCGTTCGGGCCCCACCGTGGCCATCGCGAATCCCCACAGCACCCCGGCGGTGATGCACAGGACTGCGAGCCCCTTCGGCCGCTCCCCGTTGTAGAGCTGTCCCGCCCCAGGGAGGACGAACGAGAGAACGGCGGCGCATCCGGGCGAACGCTGGGAAGTGGCGGTGAGCACCATAGCGTCCGCACTATAACACACCCGCCCACCACCGGCAATCGTCCCAAG
>CAYJWO010000192.1:0-2864 GCA_964373825.1 uncultured Planctomycetales bacterium | reverse complement strand
CCGTTCGACGCCGAGCTCTTCGGCCACTGGTGGTTTGAGGGGCCGGAGTGGATGGAACTCGTGATCCGCAAGGTCCACGCCAGCCGCGACGGGTTCGAGTGGGTGACGCCGGCGGACTACCTCGAACGGTACCCGACGCTGCAGCCGCTGCAGCCGTCGGACGCCACGTGGGGGGCCGGCGGGTACGCGGAGGTCTGGCTCAACGGGGCGAATGAGTGGATCTACCGGCACCTCCACACGATGGCCGAACGCATGACGCAGGCGGCGACGGCGCATCGGCGTCCCGACGCCACCCGAACCCTCGCCCTCAACCAGATGGCGCGGGAGCTGCTGTTGGCGCAAGCGTCCGACTGGCCGTTCATCCTGAAGCATCAGACCCACACGGCCTACGCCTACCGCCGCCTCAACGAGCACATCGCGCGGTTCACCGCGCTGTACGAGCTCCTCCAGCGCCCACGCCTGTCGCGCCAGGACGTCGCGCCCTTCGACACGCGCGACCCAGTCTTTCCCGATCTCGATTTTCGCCTCTACGCCGACGAGGCGCTCGAACCGGCTCCGCGCGCCTAACGCCAGGCGTCCCTCCGCCATGCGGGTCTGGTGGGTGGCTTCCGAGGCGACGCTAGGCCTCCCGGAGGCGTTGGTCGCATGCGGCATCGAGCTTCGCCTCTTCACCTTCCGCGACATCCCCCCAGCAGACGCTGACGCCGCAACGCTCCGCGGCGCGCTCCCCGGTCAGACCCTCGCCGGGGCGGGCCGGTTCGCCCGCGCTGCGCTGGAGACCGTTCGGCAGACGCCGTGGCGTCCCGACCTCGTGCATGCGCACGGCTGGCAGGGGGCGCTGGCCATCGCGCATCTCGCCTGGGGTCCCGCCGCCAGGGATCCGTGGTGGGCGTCGGTGCGCACCGTGCTCACCATTCCCAGCCTGAGCGCGCAGGGCCTCTTCCCCGCGTCCCAATGGCCGCTGACCGGGCTGCCCGCGTCCGCGTACCGTCCTGAGGGGCTGGAGCACCACGGGTGGATCAACTGCCTCAAAGGCGGACTCCTCGCCGCGACGCGGCTCACGACCAGCGGTCCCGCGTACCTGCGGATGATCCAGGAATCGACAGCCGGCTGCGGGTTGGAGGAGGTGATGCGCAGTCGGGCCGACCGGTTGCACGGCGTTCGTGATGGCCTCGACCTCACCGCGTGGAATCCGCAGACCGACGCGCACCTGCCGACGCGCTACCATGCCGGGGCGCTGGCGGGGAAGTCGGCCTGCAAGCTCCACCTGCAACGTCGCGCGCACCTCCCGGCGTCGCAGGAGCCGCTCGTTGGCGTGCTGTTCGACGATCAAGACCCAGCGCGCATCCACCTCCTGCCACGGCTCATCGACCGGATCGCCGAATGGCCGCTGCAGATCGTGATCCTCGCCAGCCATCCCGCGGCGCAGGATCCGCTCGCGCGGATCGTGGCGCGCTGCCCAGGGCGCATGGCCGTGCTGCCCACAGCGGACGCGCCCTGGCTCCATCAAGCCATCGCCGGGATTGACGCGCTGCTCGTCCCCTGGGAACGACCGGCGCGCGAATGGCTACCACTGGCCGCCCTGCGCTATGGGACGGTGCCGATCGTGCCGCGGATCAGCCGGCTGGCGGACGCCGTGGCGGACGTCACCGCCGACACCGTCGCCAGCGGGACCGCGACCGGCTTCCTGACGGACGACGCCAAGCCGGACACCATCATCGATGCGATCGCGCGGACCGCCGAAGCGCATCGCGATGCGCGACTCTGGCAGCCGTTGGTGGACGCTGGGATGCGCCAGGACGTGTCGTGGGCCGCCGCCGCCCGCGCGTATGCGCAGGTGTACGCTCACGCGCTTGCGACCGAGACCGAAGTCCCGGCGGCCGACCCGCAGGAGGCCGAAGTGTGATGGGGAGCATTGCGGCCGCGCGCCGTCGGGTCATCGCGACGGTGACGCTCAACCCGTCGCTCGATGAATGGATCGCCCTGCGGACACTGCGCTGGGGCGAGGTCAATCGCTCCATGATGTTCAACCGCTATCCCGGCGGCAAAGGAGTGAACGTCTCGCGCGTCGTCCGGGAGCTGGGCGGCTCGACCGTGGCGTACGGGATCGCGGGGGGTGCTGACGGCGCAATGTTCCAGCGGTTGTTGGAGCAGCTCGGCGTTCCCCACGCGCTGCTGGAGATTGCCGGCTCCACGCGCAACAACTACAAGCTGATCACCGACGACCCGCCGGCCCTCACCGAGATCAACACGCCGGGTCCGCGCGTGCCCCGTCGCACCCTGGACGCTCTCCGGTGGCGGCTCCTCGCGCATCGGCCGCGCCCTCGGGTCGTCGCGCTGTGCGGTAGCCTGCCGCCGGGTACTCCCGCGGCCCTCTACGGGAAGTGGATCAGGGCACTCCGCCGCGTCGGCATCCCCACGGTCCTCGACGCCTCCGGCGACGCGCTGCGCCACGGGGTGGCGGCGCGGCCCTGGCTCATCAAACCGAATCGGCGGGAAGCCGAAGCGCTCTGCGGCCGAGCCCTCCCGAGGCGTCGTGACGTCGTGGAAGCGGCGCAGGGGCTGGCGGCGCGTGGGGTGGAGGTGGTCAGCATCTCGCTCGGCGCGGAGGGCGCGGTGCTCGCCAGCCGTGAGCCGACTGGCGCGTGGTACGCGATCCCGCCGCCGGTGCGAGTCCACTCAGCCGTCGGGGCAGGAGATTCGCTGGTGGCGGGGTTCCTGGTGGGGTGGGCTCGGGGGCTTGGGCCGCTCGAGGCGTTTCGCCTCGGGGTCGCCTGCGGCACGGCGACCGCGATCACGCCGGGGACCGAGCTGTGTCACCGACGCGACGTCCGCCGGCTGCTGCCGCGCGTGACGATCCGCCG
>CAYJWO010000191.1:0-2888 GCA_964373825.1 uncultured Planctomycetales bacterium | reverse complement strand
GGGGTCGCCGAGCTGCGCCTGAACAACGGCCCGCTCAACCCGATCACGCGGCCGCTCCTGCGCGCCCTGCTGCACCGATTGGACGCCCTCCGGACGAATCCGGACGTCCGCGTCGTCGTGCTCACTGGCAACGTCGCCAACTTCTCCGCCGGCGCCGACATCGAGAACGAGTTGAACCCCCAGCGCGCCAACGCAGCCCCCCTCTTGCTGGCGGGCCAGGCGGTCTTTCGGCAGCTGAGTTCGCTCTGGCAGCAGGCCGGCAAGCCGGTCATCTCCGCCATCACAGGTTTCGCGCTGGGCGGCGGCAACGAGCTGCTACTCAGCACCGACGTGCGCATCGCCTCGCCCGGGGCCCGCTTCGGCCAGCCGGAGGTCACTCTGGGGATCATACCCGGCTACCTGGGTGAGCAGAACCTGACGGCGGAGATCGGCGCCCTGGGGGCGGCGAAGATCAGTTTGAGTGGTGCTCGCTACACCGCGGCCCAGGCCCATGCCTACGGGCTGGTGCATGAGGTCGCCGCCGATCCGCTGGCCCGCGCGCACGCCATCGCCCGCGGAATTGCCCGAACCGGCTCCTATGGGACGGTCACCAGTCTGCTCAACGATGCCGCGCAACGGGCCGCCAGGGTGGAGCGGCTCGCGCCCGGCCAACGCTTGGCCGATCATCCCGTGGTGCGGCGGTTGGTAAAAGACAACCAAGCGCGCGGCCAGGGCGAGGCCGCGACGCGCATCGTGCAGGCAATTGACGCCTACAATCCCGACGGGTCCGGCTACACGGTGGAAGCCAACCTCTTCGGCGAAGTCATGCGCACCGCCGAGGCGGAGCAGGGCATCAACGATTTTCTCGGCATCCCGCCGTCGCTTGGCCGTCGGCGCCAGCACAAGCCGATCAGCCTGCCGGCTCTGCTACCGGTCGTCACACTGGCCGGCTTCGAGCTGCCGGAGCAGCAGCGCGCCTGGCTCGTTCCGGCCCTGCGGCCGCTTCACGAGCGCCCAACCGCGGAACGGGACGGCATGCGCCCGCTGGTCCGCGTGAACAACTACCCGATACCGTACGCCGGCGACTTACGGATCATCGGCGAGATGGTCGCGTTCCCGGCGGAGCAGAACCACGATTGGCTCCAGAAGGGCGAGCCGGTCAATCTCTTCGACATCCACGGCCAGCCCGTCCACATGCCCGGCAACAACCCGGTGGTGCGCCTCGTCGCGGTCGGCGCCCTCGTCGAGGCACTTGGCCTCCCGCACCTGCGCCCCGGCAGCTACGTGGTCCTCAACAACGCCACGACGCACGAGCCGCTCTCGACCCGCGGCGTGCGCGCCGATCCAGTGGCGCGGCCGGTGCGCGGGTATGACGGCGGGTTGCCGATCCACCTGGATGCGGACGTGAACGCCCCGCTGTGGCAGGGAGCTGCCGCCGACTTCGTGGAGTTCTACCCCTGGGAGGCGATGCCGGTCGCGACCCACCTGACGATCGCCCAACAGGCGGTGACCCCGCTGGCCGATCCGACCGTCATGGAGAACAGCCGACGCAACCACATCCAGCCTGGCGAGGCGGTGTTCATGACAGGTCTCGCAGGCTCTACCAGCGAACGCTACGTCGAGTGGCTCAAGAAGGTGGACATGGTGAATCCGGAGACGGGCCAGCCCGAAGGGACCGTCATCGGCACCATCAGCGGCAGAACACCGGCAGAGGTCGAAGCCAAGCGCCGCAAGATGGAGTCGTACAGCACGCCGGACGGCAGGTTCAGGGTGATCGCGGTAGACCGTAGCCCCTACGATCTCACGAAGCCCGAGGACCGCCAAGCGCTTGAAGCGGCCATCCTCGCGGCCAACGGCGGCCGGCCGCTCGATGTGTTCCTTGATTTCATCGGCGGGCCGTGGCCTGGGATCGCGCAGCACGTCCTCAAGCGCGGCGAACTGGGCAAGGGGGTTAACGCCATGGCCCGCTACACCACGTACGGCGCGCATGATCAGCCGTGGGTGCAAATTCAGGGCATGGCCGGCACGTCCACCCCGGTGGAGATGTTCGACCTGATCGCCCAACACCGCGATCTGCCACACACGCAGGAGATCCTGGCCCTCACCCCCGATGTGTTCGGCGACACGCCGGAGGTGCTCGAGGCGATGTCGCGCGCCGCGGCGATGACGCCGCAGGATCGCGCGGTGCAGCGCGTCCTGACCTCTGGGTGGGACGACCAGACGCGGGAGGTCATCGTCGAGGCGCGTCTGGAGCGAAAGGCGCGAACGGCGGTCCTCGTCAGGAACGCCAAGGAAGCTGCGGCCGCTGAGAAGTGGTTGGCTGGCAAGAAGCGTCGTTGGGGCGACGACACGTGGGCCACGGTCACCGTCATCAACCTGGAACAGGTGCTCGCGCAGGCCGGTCCGGGCGCGCAGCGCGCACACCTCTTCGATCCCAACAACCGCGTCGCATCCGGAGCGCTCGCCAAGGCCGTCACCGCGGCGCTCGGCGGCCAGCCGGACGTGATCGTCGAGCGCGCCGATCCGCAGAAGCTGCTCGGGCTGCCGGAGACGGTTACCGAACTCGACGGGACCACCCGGCCGTTCCACACGCTGCACATGAGCCACTTCCGGCTGCTGCCGATCGGCGGCCAGGTCGTCTTCCTGGAGGACACGAGCGGCAAGGTGTTCTGGATTGACCAGCGCGAGTGGGTCCGCCAGGGCGACTGGATCTTCGCCGGCGGCCTCATTGGCACCTACACGCACTACACCACACCGACCGGTGCTCGCTACACCCAGAAGAAGCTCATCGACAAGACGCTGAGCGTCGGTCCCAACCACCGGGAGTACCCGATTGATCGGTACCCGGAGGCGATCGAGGCGCAGGGCGGGGCGGAGAAGATCATCGTGGTCAACGACGGCGTGCGCGG
>CAYJWO010000190.1:0-2890 GCA_964373825.1 uncultured Planctomycetales bacterium | reverse complement strand
AGACGCTCGCCACCGCCACCGTCGACCGCCTCCTGCACCATGCTCACATCTTGCTGACCGGCGGGGACTCTTTCCGCCTCGGCGAAGCGACCGGGGGAAGGGGGGTGAAGCCGCTGAACTAACGCCGCGCCGGGCAGGTTCAGTGGCCGCCGGTGGGCAGTTTACGTGGCCACCATTGGGCAGTTCTCATGGCCGTGGTTGGGCAGATCCTCGTGGCCGTTGACACACGAGCCCCGCGGAGAAGGCGAAGCTGGTCCCGGATACCCAGATAATGGCCGATCTGGCAACGGGCAACGTGCCCATGGATACCTGGCGACCGTGGTGTCGGCGATCACTCATGCCAACCTATGGAAGCAGGGACGCAACGCTATCGTCGCGGGACCACGCCCGTTTGTACCCCGCACAATGCTGCTCGCACATGAAGCTGTAATTTCGGGTCGGCCCCTAACGCGAGGGGCGCCCTCAGGTTTGACGACTAACGCTAACCTGTCGCTATGCGCACCCGGCTACCATCAACCGTTACGTCCTCGACGACCTCCACACCGGTCGGGAACGCGAGATCGCTCCCCGGTGCTTGTCCGGTTGCGGCAGCGACATCGATGATGAATCTCAGCCCGAGCCACCATGCCAGCCGCTGAAGGATTTCTAGCGAGGGGGGGTGCTCTCCCATCTCTATACGGGCGACCTGCGACTGCCGACCCTCTAGCGGGACTTTCCGGCGTCAGGCCGTGAATGAGCGATCCGCGACCCCCGATTTCCCTGTTTTTCAGATTGGAGAGCGCCGGGATTGCGTCGTCCCAGTCCATTTCAGGGGATAGTGCCTAATAATAGCAGGGTCGTGCGTGGTGAAACCCTAGACACGGAAGGTATACGTGTGATATGATAGCGCCTAATCATGTTCATCAGAGCCAAGACCATCCAGGGCCAGCCCTACCTCTACGCCGTCCACAACGCCTGGAACAACGGCCGGCCCAGGGCCGCCTTTCAGACCTACCTCGGCGCCCAGTCCCAGCTCTCAGGCCCGGACGCCGCCCCCCTTGTGCGTACCTTTCGCTTCGGCGCGGTCGCGGTGCTTCTGGAGCTCGCCCGGCGGCTTGAGGTGGTTGAGGCCGTCAACCAGGTGGTGAACCGCGGCGGCTCGCCGTCGGTCGGCGACTACATCCTGCTCGCCGCCCTCAACCGGGCCGTCGATCCATGCTCCAAAAGAGCCTTCGCACACTGGTATGAGCGGACGAGCTTGAAGCGTCTGCTCCCGGTTCCCAAGGTCAAGCTCAGCTCCCAGCGTTTTTGGGACGCGATGGACCAGATCCGTGCGGGGGACTGCCAGGAGATCTTCCACCGCCTGGCCAAGCGCGCGGTCGAACTGTTCGGCATCGCCGACGAGGTGATCTGTTTCGATACCACCAACTTCTTCACCTTCATCGCTTCCACCAACGAGCGCACGAAACTTGCCCGCCGGGGGCGCAACAAGGCAAAGCGGCATGATCTGCGCCAGATCGGGCTGGGTTTGGCCGTGAGCCAACTGGACCGGCTTCCCCTCTTTCACTACGTGTACGCAGGCAACGAGCCCGACAGTAGCGTCTTCGACGCCCTTCTGCCGAAGCTGGTGGCCGAGTTATCCGACCTGGGCCAGGCCGGCGCCACCTGGGTCTACGACAAGGGCTGCGCGAACGAGCGCAACCAGCGCCATGTGGAACAGCACGGGATCGGATTTGTGACGTCCGTGCCGCCCTCATACTATCCGGATCTGCTGGCCATCGACCTCGACCGGATGGAGGCGGTCGATCCGGATCAGCACCCGAAGCTTGCGGGGTTCCGCATCTGGGCCGAGCAGCGCAAACGCTGGGGGCGGAAGCTGCTCCTGGTCATGAGCTACAGTCCGGAGCTGGCGGCGGGACAGCTTGCGGGCGTCCTCCAACATCAGGCCAAGGCGATCAAGGGCCTCCAGGCGCTGCAGGAGGTCCTCGCCCGACGCACCCGCCAGAGCAGAGGACGGAAGCCCACCCGGGCTTCGGTTCAGCGCCAGGGGGAACGCCTCCTGTCCCCTCAACATCTCCGGCATCTGATCCAGGTCAAGATCTACGAGGAGGACGGCCTGGTCAGGCTCAGCTACCAGCAGGACGAGGCCCACCTCCAACACCTGAAAGACCATCTGTTCGGCCGCCGCGTCTGGATAACATCTCGCCTCGACTGGCCTCCGCTCAAGGTGCTTCAGGTAGCTCATCAGCAGGCCAGCGTGGAGGCCGCCTTTCGACAACTCCACGACCCCGACAATGTCGCGTGGCAGCCCATGAACCACTGGACCGATCAGAAGATCCGCGTCCACGCCCTCTACTGCCTGATCGCCTTCCTGTTGGTCCAACTGCTCCGTCTTCTTGCGCGCCGCGCCGGCGATATGCGCTCGCTGTCTTCGATCTTGACCGACTTGAACGAAGTCCAGGAGTGCCTGGTGGTCCCGATCTTGCGCAGCCCGGACGAGCGCCCCCATCTCGAGACCGGCCTTAACGTGATCGACCCTGTGCAGCGCCGCCTGCTGAACGCGGTGGGCCTCAAGAAAATGCTTGCCCTCGCCGACTAGCACCTAAACTGAGATGCGGGCAACGGGCAGCGAAAACAGACACACCAATTAACTTCGGAAAGTCCCGCTAGACGATCCTTGTCCCAACGGACTCGCCCTCGCAGCACGCTATTAATGCACCGGCCACGCGGCCGTCGATTATGTGCCCGGAAGCGACCGTCTCGAGGGCCTCGACGCACGCTTCGATCTTGGGAATCATGCCGCCGGCCGCAACTCCACTCTCGATCAGTTCCAGAGCCTGTCGGCGGGACATTTGAGGGATCAGCCGCTTTTCCAGGTCCATGACGCCCGTTACGTCGGTCTGAAAGATGA
>CAYJWO010000189.1:0-2911 GCA_964373825.1 uncultured Planctomycetales bacterium | reverse complement strand
GCGGTCGTCTCCACCTCACGCGGGGTGATGACGGAGCGCGAAGCGTACCGGCAGCGCATCGGCGGCGAAATCCTCTGCCATGTGTGGTAACCCCTGTGACAAGCCACAAGTGACAAGTGACATGTCGGCACAACCGCCTGTTCAGTGGACCCTCCTGTCACTTGTCACCTGTCACTTGTCGCTCGGTTGATGTCGCGCATCGGCAAACAGCCCATTCCCATCCCCACAGGAGTCACGGTCAGCCAACAGGGGCAGACGGTGCAAGCCAAGGGCCCCAAGGGCCAGCTGGCGCACACCGTGCCAACCCTGCTGTCCGTGCGCGTCAATGAGGGCGCCATCACCGTCGGCCGATCGAATGATGAGAAGGCGACGAAGGCGCTCCACGGCTTGTATCGAGCCCTCCTCGCGAACGCGGTGCATGGGGTGTCGACCGGGTTTCAGAAAGAGCTGGAGATGAACGGCGTGGGGTATCGGGCCCAGACGCAGGGCAAGGCGCTGACGCTCACGGTCGGCTTCTCCCACCCGGTCACCCTGCCGATTCCCGAGGGCGTGTCCGTGAAGACCCCCAAGCCGACGCAGATCATCGTCGAAGGGTTCGATCGCCACGCCGTCGGCCAGTTCGCGGCGACGGTGCGCCGGGTTGCTCCGCCGGAACCCTACAAGGGCAAGGGCATCCAGTACGCGGGCGAACTCATCCGGCGCAAGGCCGGCAAGGCCGCGACGGGGGCCAAGTCTGGCGCAGGACAGTAAGGGGGCGGCGCATGAGTCGAACAGCGGATCGAGCGACCCAGCGGCAGCGGCGGCATCGGCGCGTCCGCCGTAAGGTCGTCGGGTTGCCGGAGCGTCCTCGCCTGAACGTCTTTCGCAGCCTGCAGCACTTGCATGTCCAGGTCATCGATGATGTGGCGGGGCGGACGGTGCTCGGCTGTTCCACCCAAGATGACCAGCTGCGGTTGTCGGCTCAGCAGCGAGGAGCCATCGCGGGCGCGACCGCGCTGGGCGCGCTCGTCGCCCAAAAAGCCAAGGCGCAGGGCATCCAGCGGGTGGTGTTCGATCGCGGCGGATACCCCTACCACGGACGGGTGAAGGCATTGGCCGACGCGGTGCGCGCCGGCGGCATTGAGGTGTAACCATGGCACGGTCCGCACGGTCCTCCGGACGATCCTCGCCGCAGAAATTTGGAGAGCGGTCCGCGCGAGCGTCGGCCGAGACGCAGCTCGTGGAGAAGCTCATCGGCATCAACCGTGTCGCCAAGGTCCATAAGGGCGGCAAGCGGCTCTCGTTTGACGCGTTGTCCGTGGTGGGCGATAGCAAGGGGCGCGTTGGCATGGCGCTGGGCAAATCCAACGAAGCGGCCGATGCGATCCGCAAAGGATTTACACAGGCCCAGCAGCACATGATCCGGGTGACCCTGAGCGGTTCGACCATTCCGCACGAGGTCATTGGCAAGTACGGGGCGTCCGAGGTCCTGCTGCAGCCGGCCAGCCCGGGCACCGGCATCATCGCCGGCGGACCGGTGCGAGCCGTGTGCGAGGCGTGCGGGATCCGCGACATCCTCACGAAGAGCTTGGGGTCCGCGAACCCCATCAACCTGATCAAAGCCACGCTGGAGGGGCTCAAGGCGCTGGAGAGCTCGGAAGAGATCCAGGCGCGCCGTCGGTTGACGGTGGAGGTCGGCTCACGATGGACGTGACCACCATCCCAGCGGTCCCGGGAGCCCGGCACCGCCGCAAACGGGTCGGTTGCGGGATTGGCTCCGGCCACGGCAAGACCTCCACGCGCGGCCAAAAGGGCCAGCGGGCACGGACCGGTTCCGGTAAGCGACCGGGGTTTGAGGGCGGCCGCACCCCCCTGATCAGGCGGCTGCCGAAGCGCGGGTTCAAGCGTAAAGCGACGACCTCGCCGCCTCTCACCGCCATCGTCAACGTCGGGCAGCTGGAGCGGTACGCCGATGGCGAGCGCGTGACGCCCGAACGGCTGAAGGATCAGGGCGCGGTGTCCGGAGCCGTGGCGCGCGTGAAGCTGCTGGGCGACGGCAGCGTGAGCCGCCGGCTCACCGTCGTGGTCCATGCGGCGAGCGCGTCGGCGCGGGCCAAGGTGGAGGCCGCCGGCGGCACCGTTGAGCTGCTTGGGGCCAAGGCGTAAGGGGACGATCCCGGGTGGATGTTTCGACTCCTCAAGGCGTTAGGCAGCGCATGGAGCATTCCGGAACTCCGCAAGAAGCTTCTCTTCACGCTGGTGATGGTGGCCCTGTACGAAACGGGCCTCTTCATCCCGGTGCCTGGCGTCAACGGCCGGGAGCTGGGCCGCATCTTCGAGGAGCTCTCGCAGACGACCGGCGGGGGCTTCCTGGGGCTGCTGGACATGTTCACCGGGGGGGCCTTGTCGCAGGCGACGATCTTCGCCCTCGGGATCATGCCGTACATCAGCGCGACGATCATCGTCGAGACGCTGCTGGCGACGGCGATCCCGCAGCTCGAGAAGCTGCGCAAGGAGGGGCCCGCCGGGTACCGCAAGCTCCACCAGTACTCCCGGTACGTGACGATTCTGCTGGCGGTCATCAACTCGTTCATGTACGCGATGCTGCTGGAGAAGGCGATCCCGGCGCAGTTCAACGCGCAGATCGTGCTCTTTCCGGGGCTGGGGTTCCGGGTGCTGACGGTCCTGACGATGACGGGCGGCATGGCGCTGATCATGTGGCTGGCGGAGCAGATCACGGAGCGCGGGATCGGCAACGGCATGAGCCTGCTGATGACCGCCTCGATTGTCGGCCGCATCCCGCTGGCCATCCGGGACGTCTGGTTGCAGCTGGGGCCCAGCGGCATGAACCAGTCGCCGATGGCGCCGTTGGCGGTGCTCTTCATGGGAGCCTTCTTCGTGGCGATCGTGCTGACCGTGATTTTCATCGAGC
>CAYJWO010000188.1:0-2930 GCA_964373825.1 uncultured Planctomycetales bacterium | reverse complement strand
ACTTGCCCACCTTGCCCTGCAGCTTGGCGACGATTTCCTTCGCCCGCTGCTCCCCGATGCCCGGCAGCGACCGCAGGAAGGCGAGGTTCCCCTCATCGATCGCCTGGGCGATGGCGGGAATGGGCTGGGTGAGCGCCCGCAGCGCCGCCTTGGGGCCGACGCCGGACACCGTGATAAACCGCTCGAAGAACTCGCGCTCGACGTCGTTGAGAAACCCGATGAGCACCGGGATGCCGCGTCCCACCTCAAGCTGGTGATAGTGAAAGGTAGTGACCTCGATCTCTTCGGTGGGATCCGCGCGCTCCATCACGCTGCGCAGGATGGAGGGCGGCATCAGCACGTCATAGCTGACCCCCTGCACGTCCAGGAGGATGCGCGCCTCGCCCGCCTCCCGGACGGTCCCGCGCAATCGGGAAATCATTTGAAGGCTCCCGCGAGCGACAACCGACTGCGCTGGCCGCCGATGTGCGCGTGGGTAATCGCCAGAGCCAAGGCATCTGTCGCGTCGGCCGAGAGGCCGTCAACCGCTTGGTTGAGCCACTGAGCCACCATCCGAGCGACCTGGTCTTTGGAGGCCGCCCCCCGGCCGGTCAACGCCTTCTTGACCTGCGCCGGCGGATACTCGGACAGCGGCAGCCCGTGCTCCTGGACCGCGAGGCACGCGACCCCGCGGGCGTGCGCCATGAGAGCGGCGGTGGTGAGATACTGCTGGTGCGTGAAGACCATTTCGAGCACCGCGACGTCCGGATGAAACGCGCGAATGAGGCGCGTGAGCTCCCGGTGGAGGTGCGTCAGGCGCTCAGGCACCGGACGCGTACGCAAGCCGCGGATGTCGCCGGCGGTCACCGCCTGCAAACGGCCCGCCTCGGCGTTGACGATCCCGTAACCGGTCGTGTTCAATCCCGGGTCAATCCCCAAGATTCTCATGCGGGCTGGTGTTCGGCCAGCAACGCATCCGGGATGTCGAAGTTCGCCCAGACGTGCTGCGTGTCGTCGTGGTCTTCCAGCGCGTCGAGCAGGTGCAGCAGCGCTTTCGCCTGTGCGGCATCCTCCACCCGGACCGTCGACGATGGCACCATGGTCAGATCCGCCGACTCCCACGCCAGCCCGTGCTGCTGAAGGGCTTGCTTGACCGCCTCAGACGCGTGCGGAGTGCTCGTCACCACCACCTGCCCGTCTTCGGTCGTGACGTCATCGGCCCCCGCTTCCAGGACGACCTCGAGCACCTGGTCCTCCGTCACCCCGCCGGCGCGCAAGACCACGACGCCCTTCTTCGTGAACAGCCACGACACGCTGCCGGCACCCGCGAGGTTCCCGCCGTTGCGCGTGAAAATGCTGCGCAACTCCGACGTGGCTCGATTCTTGTTATCGGTCATCGCCTCGACGAGAATCGCCACCCCGCCCGGCCCGTACCCTTCGAGGACCACTTCTTCATACGTCGTCCCCGGCAGCTCCCCGGTGCCTTTCTTGATGGCCCGCTCGATGGTGTCCTTCGGGAGGCGGCCTTCCTTGGCTTTGGTCACCGCAAAGCGCAGGCGGGCGTTGGCGTCCGGGTTGCCGCCGCCAATCCGCGCGGCCACGATGATCTCTTTGGTGAGTTTGGAAAAGAGCTTACCCTTCTGGACGTCAACGATGGCCTTCTTGTGCTTGATGCCGGCCCACTTCGAATGTCCAGCCATGGGTAACTGATTGGGGGAAGAAGGGTTACTCCTCGTTTCGAGGGTTCGAGTGGCCGTAGTATAACACCGGCCTCAAGAGGGTGTAAAGCCACGCCGCGCCATCCAGTCGAACTCCACCTGCTGCGCGTCGTCCGGCCGACGGAACGTGGCCTCGCGCACGATGTCCGCGTCCTGGTTGAATCCTAACCGGCGCGTCCACAGCGCCCAGGTTTGGTCGATCATCGCCCAGTACTCGCCGTCTCCGTGGTGGCGGTGGCCGAAGCGGCTGTCGGAGAGCCGACCGCCGCGCACCTCGCGAATCCGGTGCTCGATGCGAGCCGCCCGCAGCGGCAGGACATCCTGTAGCCGCTGGAAGAACACCGCCTTGACGCTGCCCGGCAGCCGCAGCAGCGTGTGAAAGGCGAACTGTGCCCCGCATCGCTTGGCTTCCTGTAATACGGTGGGGATGTCCGTGTCGTTCAACCCCGGAATGATCGGGGCGACACCGACTCCAACCGGAACCCCGGCCTCCGCGAGCAGGCGCATCGTCTCAAATCGTTTGCGGATCGTCGGCGCTCCCGGCTCGATGAGCCGAGCGATGCGCTCGTCCGCGAACGGGATGCTGAGGCTCACTGAGGTGTTCGCCTCCCGCGCCAATGCGGCCAGCAGCGGCGCGTCGCGGCGAATGAGGAGCGACTTGGTGATCACCGCGACCGGGTTGCGATACTTCAGGCAGATGTCCAGGCAACCGCGGGTCAATTGCCAGGCCGCCTCGAGCGGCTGATAGCAGTCCGTCACCCCGGAGAACGCAATGCGCTCTCCCCGCCAACTTGGCCGCCGGAACGCCTGCTCCAAGAGCTGCGGGGCTCGACGCTTGACGAAGATCTTGCGCTCAAAATCCGTGCCCGCACCAAAACCAAAATACTCATGGGTTGGCCGAGCAAAGCAGTACGAGCATGCATGAAAACAGCCTCGATAGGGGTTCACGCTCCAGCGAAAGCCGATATCCGGACTGTCGTTTTCGGAGAGGATCGAATGCGATTGGTCCTCGTAGATGTGGAGCTCGGCGATGGGTGGTTCGCCAAGCAGTTCACGGTGTTCGGTAAGATACGGGTTCGGAGGATTCTGAATCCGTCTCGGTTCCATCGTTGGATATTATAGAAGACAAATGTCTACTAGAAAGCACAAAAATTATCCCAGTGTCATGGCAATGAACTCAACAGCACCTGGGCCTCTTCGATCTCGGCAAAACCGCCGATGGCGATCGCTTCG
>CAYJWO010000187.1:0-2981 GCA_964373825.1 uncultured Planctomycetales bacterium | reverse complement strand
GTCCTGCCGCATCTGCGTGGACGTCTGCCCGTTCGAGGCGATCGAGATGGACAACGCCTTCGAGCTCTCCGACTACGGCCGCGGCAGGGAGATGAACTATACGAAGGACCAGCTCCTCAAATCGGACGAGTACTTCCACCAGATCCGGCCGGTGGAGGCCGCGGTGGTTGACGAGCGGCTGGCGGCCAAGAAGCCGAAGCCGACGACACCAGTGCCGCCGGCGCCTGGGTCCGCCCCGCCAGCGGCCCCCTCGGCCCTGTCATGACACGCCACGCGCCGCGATCGAGCACGGCTCCCGCGCGAGGGCTCCGATGAGCTCACTCGACCAGATCTTCGTCCAGGCACAGGGGATGCTCTTGAAGCTGGCGGGGCGGTTCCTGCCGGATGCCGCACTGCCATGGGTGTCGATGCTGGTCACGATCGGGGTCATCGCGGCGGCAGCGCCTGCGATCATGATGTACCTGACCTGGCTCGAGCGGAAGTGGATCGCCCGGATGCAGAACCGATTCGGGCCCGACCGTGTGGGCGTCTACGGCCTGCTCCAGCCGCTCGCCGACGGGGTGAAGATGTTGATCAAAGAGGAGATCATCCCGCAGGGCGCGGATCGGCTGCTCCACACCTTGGCGCCGGTCCTCGCGGTGGTGCCGGCGATCCTCCTCTTCGCCGTGCTGCCCTTTGGGCGCAACATGGCGCCCGTTGACCTGAACGTCGGCCTGCTCTACTTCCTCGCAGTCAGCTCCGTCAGCTCCTACGCGATCTTTATGGGGGGCTGGGCCTCCCGCAGCAAGTTCTCGGTCCTGGGCGCGATGCGCGCAGTAGCGCAGATCATTTCCTACGAAGTGCCTGGCGTGCTCTCGGTCGTCGTGGTCATCATGGTCGCCGGCACGCTCTCGCTCGTCGGCATCGTCGAGGCGCAGGCGCCGAAGTGGTACGTCTTCACGCCTTGGGGCGCTCTTGGGGCGGGCATCTTCTTCTTAAGCGGTGTAGCGGAGGTGAACCGCACCCCGTTCGATATGCCGGAGGCGGAGTCAGAGCTCGTGGGCGGGTTCCACACCGAGTACAGCGGCATGAAGTTCGCCCTCTGGTACATGGCGGAGTTCCTGGAGTCCTTCGCGATCTGCGCGATGACGACGACGCTCTTCCTCGGCGGCTGGCAGCCGCCGACGATTCCATGGGCCGGAGGGTGGCGCGCGGTGCACGTCCCGTTCTGGGTCGTGGTGGCGCTCCTCGCTCCGATGATCGCGACGGCAAAGCGGCTCCCGCTCCCCGCGCGGGCAGCCGGGACGCTGGGGCTGGTGGGGCTCGGGATGCTCTTCGGCGCCCAGCCGATCCCGTCCTGGCTGTGGTTCTTCGCGAAGACCTACGCGCTGATCTTTGTGCTGGTCTGGCTCCGCGGCACCTTCCCGCGGCTGCGCGTCGACCAGCTCATGGGCCTCGCCTGGAAGTTCTTGCTGCCGCTTTCGCTCTTCAACATGCTGGCGGTCGGGGTATGGACGTGGCTCCCGTTCCCCGCGGGCACGGTGGGCAGCGCCGTGGTGCTCGCGGTGGCCTGGTGGGGGCTCATCCGGATCAACCACCCGGCCCCGCTGCAGGATCGGACCTACGTTCTTGCCGATTGACACGCAGACACTGGAGGTCTCATGACGTCCCCGAGCCCATCGTCCCCGCTCCCGTCCCCGACGCAGGAAGCCTCTCCAGCCATCGAGTGGGAGCGCAAACCCGGCACGATCGACGCGAACCTCAAGGACTACGACGCGACCTGCCGGACCTTCACCTGGAAGGACGTCGAGCGCGAGTTCGCCTGGTCACAGACCGGGCAGGTCAACATCGTCCATGAGGCGGTCGACCGGCACGCGGCGTCGTTGCGGGGCACGACGGTGGCGCTCCACTACACCGACTACGCCGGCCGCGACGAGCGGTACACCTTCCAAGACCTCAAGGTCCTGACGAGCCGGTTCGCCGACGTCTTGAAGCGGCTCGGGGTGAGGAAGGGCGACCGCGTGGCGACGTTTCTCCCCCGTACGCCTGAGCTCTACATCGCCATCCTGGGGATCAACCGCATCGGGGCCATCCCCGTGCCGCTCTTTGAAGCGTTCATGGAGCAGGCGGTGGAGGATCGGCTCGGTGACAGTGCGTCGGCGGCCTGCGTCACGACGCCGACGCTCAAGCCCCGTATCCCGCTTGCGCGGCTCCCCGAGTTGAAGCGGCTCATCCTGGTGGGAGCGGACGAGCCGCTTGCGCCGAACGAGGTCAGCTACGAGCGGGCGATGGCGAGCGCGGCCGAGTGGGTGGAGCCGGAGTGGCTCACGATCGACGACGGGCTCATCATCCACTACACCTCCGGCTCGACGGGGAAGTCGAAGGGGGCCTTGCACCGGCAGTACGCGATGGTCGGGCACTACCAGACCGCGAAGTGGGCGCTCGATCTTCGGGATGACGATGTGTATTGGTGCACGGCGGATCCAGGGTGGGTGACAGGAACATCGTATGGCATCTACGGGCCGTGGACGCTGGGGGTGAGCAGCGTCGTCATCGGCGGGCGGTTCGACCCGGAACGGTGGTTTCAGACCATCCAGAAATACAAGGTGAGCATGTGGTACAGTGCGCCCACCGCCTACCGGATGCTGATGTCGGCGGGGGAGTCAATCCCGAAGACGTATGACCTCTCGAGCTTGCGCCACATCTGCAGCGTGGGGGAGCCGTTGAACCCCGAGGCGCTGAAGTGGGTCAAGAAGATCACCGGCCTCGCCCCGCATGAGACGTGGTGGATGACCGAGACCGGGATGCAGCTCATCTGCAACTACCGCTCGCACGACTTCAAGATCGGCGCGACCGGCAAGCCCTTTCCGGGAACCTACGCGACCGTGGTGGACGACCAGGGACGGGAACTGCCGCCGGGGCAGATGGGCCACCTCGTCGTCAAGCCCGGCGGGCCCTCGATGATGAAGGAAATCTGGAAGAATCCGGCCAAATACCAGGAA
>CAYJWO010000186.1:0-2990 GCA_964373825.1 uncultured Planctomycetales bacterium | reverse complement strand
CGGTACCAGCTCTCTCACCCACATGGGTAGGCTCATCACGTTGGAACGGCACTAGGTCCCAATCGCCACCGGGTCAATGATCCGTCTGAGCGTGGCCATGGCTGAACGGATCGCCAGCTCGCTCGTCTTGGGGTTCCGGCTTGGCCGGCTCTGGATCCGGCAGACCATCCGTCCGCAATCCCCCTCCACCTCCACTTCATGGATGTTGAACCGGATGGTGGGATCTGCGATGACACGGATCCGGGCACGGCGCCCGGCCGCTCCAGCGGCAAGCGCCAGCGCCGCGGCCACATTGGTGTTCTGAGGAAACGCCCGTACCACCTGGCGTGGCGAACCCTCGAAGAGGAGTGTCGGACGGCGCAGCCGGGAGAGGGTGAGCTTCCGCGCCCGCACGGAGGGGGCGCCCGCCAGCGCGTCAGGCGGCTTGCGTGTGGTGAGGGAGAGCCGTCGGATGGTGCCTGCAGCCATCGCCTTGACCCCATCGAGCCCGCTTAAGGCTCCACTCGGGATGTAGAGCCGGCCGCGCGAGCGCTCGGCAAGCCGCCGCCAGGCATCGGTGCGCAGGAGGCCTCCGACGCTCATGACCATGACGTCCCGGTGAAGACGCAGCGCGCGGGAGACGACCTCGAGGACCACCTCTGCGGAGGCGGCTTCGAGGATGAGCTGAGCGCGGCGGATGAGAGTCGGGAGTGCGACGATCGCGGGGCGTGAGCGGAGCGTGCGCGCAAGCGCTTCGGCATGGGCGCGGTTCACGTCATGGACCGCTGTGAGTCGAGCGACATGTCGGTACTGTCGATCAATGCTTCGCGCAAGCGCACCGCCGATTGTGCCGCAGCCGACGAGGCCGACGCGCAGCATTACGCCGGCGTCGGATGGCGCGTGACCACGCGCGCCGGGACCCTCCGCCCTGGGACACCGTCCGCCGCCTCCGGCCCCCCTGCGTCGTCTGTGGCCACCTCCCGGATGCGGTTCCGCTCATCGAGAAGGATGAGCTTCGGACGGAACCCCTTGAGCTCTTCAGGGCTGAACTGGCCAAACGCCGCCACGATGATGTGATCGCCGGGGGACACCAGGCGCGCGGCAGCACCGTTCACGCACATCATGCCGGACCCACGGGGCCCCTCGATGCAGTAGGTGACGAGGCGGGCGCCGTTGTCGACGTCGTACACGTGCACCTGCTCGTAGGGAAGCAGATCGGCGGCCCCCATCAACTCGGCGTCAATGGAGAGGCTGCCGGTGTACTGGACGTTGGCGTCCGTCACCGTGGCCCGATGCAATTTTGACTTGCACAGCGTCCGCAACATGACGCCTCCCGTGTCGGTGCTTCGACGAAGCCATTATGGCACGTCGACGAGAATGTTGTCAATGAGTCGTGTGGCACCGACCGTGACCGCCAGGAGGACCACCACCCGCCCGCGCAGGCGCGCACGCGGCGCCAGTGTGTTCGCGTCGACTGCGGTGACGTACTCGATCCGCACGGCGGGCTGCTGCCGAATGAGCCGGCGCATCGCCCCGATGATCCGCGCGGCCCGACGCTCGCCCGCCTCGACCCGCTCCCGCGCCAGACGCAGCGCCTGCCAGAGCACCGCCGCCTGACGGCGCCCTGAGGCGCCAAGGGAGGCGTTGCGGGAGCTCATCGCCAGGCCGTCCGGCTCACGCACCGTCGGCAAGACGCGCAGCCGCACTGGACACTGGAGGTCGCGGACCATGCGCCGGATGACCAGCACCTGTTGATAGTCCTTTTGGCCGAAGTAGGCGGTCGTCGGGTGGGTCAGGTGGAACAGGATGGAGACGACGCTGGCAACCCCCTGAAAATGGCCCGGCCGCGACTTCCCTTCCCAGATCTCACCGAGCGCTCCCACATCCACCGTGGTCGAGAAGCCATCCGGATAGATCTCCGCGACGCCAGGCGCGAAGACGACAGTGGCACCCGCGGCCTCGGCGATCCGCAGGTCCTGTGGGAGCCTCCGCGGATACCGGGCGAAATCCTCCCGTGGGCCGAACTGGCTCGGATTCACGAAGATCGTCACGATCACGGTCTCGTTTTCAGCACCGGCCGCCCGGATGAGCGAGGCATGCCCGTCGTGGAGCGCCCCCATGGTCGGCACAACCCCGATGCGCTCGCCCCGGCGCCGAAGGGCGGCGGCCGTCGCCTCAATCGCCCTCGCAGACCGGATGACCTTCATACCTCGGCCTGGCCTGGCGGCTCATCTGGCCCGACCGCGCGAAGTCCCTCGAGCAGCCACGCCACGGACCGCTTCAAGACCGGGTGGATGACGTCAGGGGCGATCTGGGCAAGCGGCTCCAGGACGAACCGCCGCTCGTGCAGCCTGGGGTGGGGCACCACCAGTCCCGGCTCGTCGATGATCCGCTCGTCATAGAGCAGGAAATCCAGATCGACCGGCCTCGGCCCCCAGCGCGCCCCGGATTGCACCCGCCCACCTGCTCGCTCAATCGCCTGCAGCGCCTTGAGGAGCGCCGCCGGGGCCAGGCTGGTCTCGATCTCCACCACCGTATTGAGGTAGGGACCCTGGGGGGGACCGCCCACTGGCTCTGTCTCGATGATCAGCGCCATCTGCACAACGCGCAGGCCCGAGGCGCGCGCGAGCGCCGCGACCGCCCGGGAGATGTGCTGCTCCCGGTTCCCTTCGTTTGATCCAATGCCGATGAACACCCGGCTCATCACTGAATGCACGTTGCGTGCGATCCGGACGCCGTCCGGGTCGAGGAGAGGGCTCGTCGCGAATCGCGGTTTCACTCCCGCGCGATTCGCTCCAAAGGAGGGGGGCTCGCCCCCTCCTGGCGCTCGCTACGGATGTCGGCGCTGCTCGCTGGTCTCCCCCAGAACGTGGGGGACGCTACACCTCCCCCACACCCCCCGAAGAACTGTGTCGCGAATCGCGGTTTCACTCCCGCGCGATTCGCTCCAAAGGAGGGGGGCTCGCCCCCTCCTGGCGCTCGCTACGGATGTCGGCGCTGCTCGCTGGTCT
>CAYJWO010000185.1:0-2996 GCA_964373825.1 uncultured Planctomycetales bacterium | reverse complement strand
ATGTAGATGGGGTTCGTGAAGAGCCACGGCGTGCCGTTCCGTGTGGCTTCGAGGCGATAGGCGCCGGGTTCCGTGACCGGCAGCTGCCAGGTGTCCGTGGTCGCGGTCGCGGCGGCATGGCCGTCCCGCATCAGCGTCAGCTCAGCGGGGGCGGAGAGGGCCGCCGTCAGCATCAGGTCCGCCCGCCACGGCAGCTCGTCCCCCATGATGCCTACGACCCGCTTGCCGTCGTGCGCGAAGAACACCGCATGGGTGGCTGGGGCCATGAGCTCCATGGCGAAGTAGGCGTGTCCCCGGCGCAGCGCCTCGTACACCGCGTCGGCGGTGAGGGGACCGGGCGGGGTGAGCACGTGCGTCCGGGCGAGCTGGAACATGATGTCGTAGGGCGCGAACCGCACGCCCAGGAAGTGGAACTCGTGCGCATCGGTCGAGCCGATCCCGACGACCCGTCCGCGCCGGGCGATCAGGTCGTCCCAGGTCGCGAGCGGGTCGTATGGGCGGTCCAGGATGGAGAGGTAGAACGGTTCGATCGGGCTGAACAGCGTCCACATCGCCAAGCGCGCCTTGTTTTCATCCAGCGTGTCATGCGCGACGTTGTACGCCTCCATGCCGACGACCCCCTGGACCGACCAGTCGGTCCACCGGGCCTTCTTGAAGTAGGGATGCGCGATGATGGCCAGCCCCCCCTGGGCGTTGACGGCGTCAATCAGCTCCTGGGGGCTGAGCGCGTGCCGGTCGAGCTCCGTCGGGGCGTTCAGCGCGAGCAAGTGGCCGCTGCGCGTGGAGTACTCCGCGCCGATCAAGATGAGCGTTTCCCCGTGCCATCCCTGCCGGCCGTCGCGCAGCGGCCGGAGCGTGTTGTGCTCGGTGAGGATGACGTAGTCCAGCCCCTGGGCGTTGGCGGTCCGGACGACGTCATCGAACGATCCGTCGGCGTCATGCGAGACGTTCGTGTGGACGTGGATGACCCCGGCGTGGTCCTCGTACCCGTCATCCAATCCCCCGAGCGGCGCGGTCTCGGCGCCGGGCCGCGGGCGGCCCGGGAGGTGCAGGACCGTGCACCCGGCCAGGCTCAGGAGGCCGATGAGACCCAGGAGGGTCGCCTGACGTCGCATCATCCGTCCGCGCCGCCCGTGAATGTGAACCGCGCCAGGTGGAGCGTTGGGACCAGCGCGCAGCCCGATCCTTGGGCCGGATCCGCGACCAGCGTGCGCTTGGCGGAGATCCCCCGGAGGCGGTTGAGCGCTTCCACGATGCTCTGGGTGAAGCGCAGGGAGCTGACCGGTGTCGTGACGTCGCCGTCCTCGATGAGCAACACCCCTTCGCGGGTCAGGCCGGTCATCAGCGCGTTGCGCGGGTTGAGGAGCCCGTTGACGTAGTGGAACCGCGGGATCAGCAGTCCCCGGCGGCAGGATCGGATCATGGCGTCGCGCGAGCCGTCGCCGGGGGCTAGACCGAGGTGCATCGGGAGGGGCCCGGCGTCGTCATCGGCGAGCGTCGCATGGCCGGTCGAGGCCCGCCCGGCCGCCTGGCCGTATCGCGTATCGTACACCACATCGCCCGCCCGTCCGCGGTCGATGAAGACCACGCGTTGCTTCGGCGTGCCTTCCGGGTCGAAGGGGAGTCGCAGGGTTCCGGCCTCATTCCCATCGTCGTAGATCGTGATCCGGGGATCGCACATCCGCCGTCCGGCGCGCCCCGTCAGCAGGCTGATCCCCTCGTGAAGCGATTTCGCGCCAAAACTAGTATAGCCCATCCAGGCCAACAGCTCGGCCACCGCCTCGGGCTCCAGAATGACCTCGTAGCGCCCCGGTCGTAGCGCCACCGGCTTGCGCGGCTGGAGTGTTTGCCGCAGCGCGCGCTCCAACGCCCCCTCCAGATCCAGACGGTCGCGGCGGCGGTCCACCGTGCTCGCATAGCCGCTGCATCGTCGGTAGCGCGTGACCAGCTTCGCACTGGCGACCGTGGAGAGCGCGGCGCACGCGACCCCCGCCGTGTTGGCGACGGCGAGCTCATCGGCGCCGAGCAGCAGCGATCCGGCCAGCTGCGCGTTGACGCCGCGGCAGATCCGCATCAGGCGCGTCACGTCCTGCGCGGTGTCGGACGCCGTCGCGCGGGCCGTGCGCGGGTCGTGATCCGCGCGCGTACGGATCGCGTGGCCGGCGGGCAGGACCGGGCGCCTCGCCCGGGGCGGGCTGTGCCCGGCGATCTCGGCCGCCGCCCGCAGGCCGCGGGCGAGCCCCTCCAGCGTGACTGCGGATACTGTGGCGACGCCAACGCGCCGCCCGACGATGGCGGTGATGACCGCCGCCGTGGTGTCCTGGCTCGTGTGCTCGTGCGCGGCACCCTCGGCGAACCGCATGACCTGCCGCCGCCGGCGGTGCGCGAAGATGCTGGCCCCGTCCGCCGGCGCGCGCCGCAGCGCCCGCTCGAGTTGCGTCAGCACGGGCTCGTCACCGATCATCGAGCGGGACCGACGGTGACGCCGTCGAACCGGGCGTACGGAGCCCCATGCCCCACGCGCATGAGCTGCATCGGCTCGCCCTTGCCGCACGTCGGCAGCCCCCACAGCCGCCAATCGGCTCGGTGGCTCACCCCGGTGCAGCGGCTCCAGAACTCCGGGGTCAACCCGGTGTAGAGCGGGTTGCGCACGATCGCCCCCACGCGTCCCCGGCGGATTTCCCAGCCAATCTCGGTGGTGAATTGGAAGTTGAGCCGCTGGTCATCGATGGACCAGCTCCGGTTGGTGGCGAGCAGGTACCCGTGCGTGACACCAGCCAGGAGCTCCTCCAGCGTGGCCTGGCCGGGCTCCAGGTTGATGTTTGTCATGCGGATGAGCGGCGGCGACTGCCAGCCGTCGGCGCGCATCGCGCCGCTGCTCGACGGTAGGCCAAGTACTGCGGCGGTTTCGCGGGAGCTCAGGTACCCGACGAACCGCCCCCGGTCCACCAGCACCGTCCGCTGGCCCGGCACCCCCTCGTCGTCGTACGCCAGGC
>CAYJWO010000184.1:0-2999 GCA_964373825.1 uncultured Planctomycetales bacterium | reverse complement strand
TTCAACATGAGTATTTTCTGTGGGTGGCCCAGGTGAACAAGCGTTGGACGGGCTTCACGCTGTTCACGCTCTGGTGCCTCGGGGCCGCGCCGACCCCGTGCGGTCCTGACCTCCGGTCTCCTGCGGCGACCACCCCGCGCGAGGTCCCCGAGGCCAAGGCCGTGGCCCGAGTCGTGGGATCGGTCACGCCTCATCTGCCGTCACTCGAATCAGTCGCCCAGACCTACACCACCCCCCAGGCGTTGGCACGGTTTCTCCAACACGCGATCACGTTTAAGACGGACGACGAACTCTTTGGAGTGCCGGACTACTGGCAGACGCCTACGGAATTCTTGGAACGACGAGCCGGTGATTGCGAGGATTACGCGCTCTTTGTCCAGGCTGTCTTACGCCGTCAGGGGAGGGAAGCGCATGTCTTCAGCGTCTACGGCCGGCGCCGCTACGCGCACACCGTCTGTGTGTTTGTCGAATCTGGCCGGTACAGTGTCATCAATCAGGACCGCGTGCGGTACTATCAGGAGCGAACCTTGGAAGCGCTCGCCTGGCAACTCGACCCCGCCTGGACCCGCGCGGCCATCGCCCAGCACGTCGGCACCCGCGGCAGGCTCGCTCGTCTTATTCAGAACCCGAACCCCCCAGCCGCAGCGGTCCCAGCGTCAGACAGCGTCTTCAGCTTCCCCTAAGAGGACGTCCCGCCCAGCCTCACGGGATACCCTTCGCCGCGTGGAAGGCCGCGTGCGCGGCCTCGTCCGCCGCCTCAGCCGCCGCGTGATCCGCCTCCTGCTCAACGTGCAGGGCAGCCTCATCGACGGCCTGCTCGGCGTGGAAGGCGTCGTGCGCCGCCACGTCCGCCGCCTCAGCCGCCGCCTGATCCGCCTCCTGCTCCGCGTGGAAGTCAGCATGGTCCGCGTCCTGATCCGCATGGAACGCATCGTGCGCTGCGGCTTGTGTCAGGTCTAGCGCGGCCTCTGCTGTGTCAAATGTAGCATGGAAGGCGTCATGCGCCTGCGTCTGATCCGTGTGGAGCGTGTCATGCTCTGGATCGAACCCATCGTGGAACGCGTCATGGTCGGCCTCAAGGCCGGCATCGGAGGCGGTGTGGGCGGACGCCTGGTCGGTGTGGAACGCCGTTTCCTCCGCGGCGAAGCCCGCATCGAAGCCCGTATGCGCCGTGGTCTGCCCCTCGGTGAACGCCGTGAGGGCCGCCGTCTGGTCGGTGTGGAAGGCGTCATGCGCGGCGTGGTGCGCGCTCTCCGCCGGGTCCGCCACCGCATGGAACGCGGTATGCGCAGCGGTCTGCCCCTCGGTGAACACCGTGAGGGCCGCCGTCTGGTCGGTGTGGAAGGTGTCATGCGCGCCGTGCAGCGCCGCATGCTCCAGCTCCGCGGCGGCATCGTAGGTCGTATGCGCGGTCGTCTGTCCCTCAGTGAACGTCGTGAGCGCCGTCGCCTGGCCGGTGTCGAGCGCTGCGAGATCCGCCTCCTGGGTGCCATGGAAGGTGGTGTGGCCGGTCGCCTGGCCGTCGTGGAACGCCGCATGCGCCGGATCGGCGACAGCATGGAACGCCGCATCGGCAGCAGCGAGTGTTGCGTGAACTCCGGAGGTATCGAGCGTATCCAGAAACGCATGAAAGGCCGCATGTTCGGCTGGACTCAGCGCTCCCTCAGCATCGACGGCAGCGTGGAGCGCCTCGAACGATTCATGAATCAGCGTATGCGCCACGTCTTGATCAGCTGGATTGAGCTCCGCGATCACCGCATGGATGCCTCCCTCATGGAACGTGTCGAACAAGAGCGCCGCCAGCTCCGGATCTCCAAGGAGCCCCTCGAGATCTGCCAGTAACTCCTCGTGAAGCGCGTCATGGTTGGCATCGCCCAGCAAATCCTCATGGAAGCTTGCGTGGGCCGCGTCGACCTCAGCATCGTACTCTTCATGCTCGCCGGCTTGGATGGCGTGCAATGCCCCATGCGCAGCGGTCTGGTTCGCTTCGAAGGTGGTCCGCGCGGCCGTCTGCTCCCCCGTGAACACCGTGAGCGCCGCCGCCTGGTTGGCGTGGAAGGCGTCATGCGCCGCGTGGTGCGCGCTCTCCGCGGGATCCCCCACCGCATGGAACGCCGTATGCGCAGCGGCCTGCCCCTCCGTGAACGGCGCGAGATCCGACGCTTGGGTGGTGTGGAACGTATCATGCCCTGCGTGCAGCGCCGCATGCTCCAGCTCCGCGGCGGCATCGTAGGTCGTATGCGCGGTCGTCTGTCCCTCGGTGAACGCCGCGAGGGCGGCTGTCTGGGCATCGTGAAGCGCCTGTTCCTTCGTCACCAGGCCTGCGTCGAACGTGGTGTGGGCCGCCGTCTGGTCCGCGATGAGGGTGGCGAGGGCGTTCGCGAGCGCGTCGTGGAACGCGGCTTCCCTCGCGGCGAGGTCGGCATCGAAGGCCGCATGAGCGGTGTCCTGGTCGGCATGAAACGCGGCTTCAGCAGTATCCTGTTGAACATGGAAGGCATCATGGGTCGCGTGGCGCGCCGCATGAGCAGCTTCTTGATTGGTATGTAGGACGTCGTGTGGAGCCTGGAGTGCAGCATCGGCGGCATCCTGGTCCGTGTGGAGGGCCGCATGGGCGGCGTCCTGACCAACGTGGGAACCCGCATGAGCTGCGCTTGCGGCCTCTTCTCCTGCGGCACTCGCCGCATCTTGACCAGCGTGGGATGTCGTATGGGCGCTCCCTTGACCGGCGTGGGAACCGGCATGAGCCGCCTCCAGGGCGCCATGCCGCGCCGCGTGAGCCGCATCCTGGACGCCGTGGAACTCCGCGTGGAGGCCCGCGACCCCAGTGTCCTGCAGGCCGCTGCTGGCATCCAAGATGGGATCCAACTGGAACGCAACCGGTCCATCCGCCGCACCACCTCCGATCGGCCCGAATGGTTCTCCTCCAGTGGGTGGAAGGACACCCCCGAGATCGCCGCCTGGCTCCCCGCTATCGGTGAGGACGCTATCGATCTGGA
>CAYJWO010000183.1:0-3010 GCA_964373825.1 uncultured Planctomycetales bacterium | reverse complement strand
GCGCGCGACGGGCTCATCCCTCTCAACCGCCAGGCGGTGCAGTCGCTGCTGGCCGGGTACCAGGCGGGACAAGACGTCACCCTAGAGCTCCTGGAGGCGTTGCAAGCGCTCAGCGAACAGGAGCGGCGGTATGCCGAGCGCCTGGTGGCCTACGAACAGCACATCGTGATGCTGGAAGAGGCGGCCGGCGTTCCCTTGCGGCCTGAGCACGAAGCCGCGTTGACGGGAGGTGCTTCATGAGCGTTAGACGATCCACGGCCATCGCGGCAACGGTCTTCCTGCTCATCATCGGCACCGTCGCAGCGGTGGCGGTTCGCCGGGGGTTGCCGGGCACGAGTCAGGCCGCTGCGAAGGCGACGTACTACTGCCCCATGCACCCGACGTACACCGCGGATCGTCCCGGCGACTGCCCGATTTGCAATATGCGACTGGTGAAGCGGGAGGAGCCAGCGATGGGACGCGGGGCAGAGGACACGGGCCAGGCCGCCTCCCAGCAGGCGATTTGCTACCTCCACAACTGCCCGAGGTTGCACGAGGGCCGGCCGTGCCCGATGACGGTCGTGGCGAAGCCGGGCGAACGGGTGACCTGTCCCGTCTGCGGCACGCACGTGGCGGAGGCCTCGACGCCGCCCGCCGATCGCCGGGTCCTCTACTGGACCGACCCGATGATCCCAGGGTTCAAGGCGGACCGGCCGGGCCAGTCGCCGATGGGCATGGCGCTCGTGCCGGTCTACGCCGAGGACGCCAGCACTCCTCCGGCGACGTCGGCGCAGGGGTACGCTCCAGTCCTGCTCAGCCCCCAGCGGCAGCAGCTCATCGGTGTGACGACCAGCCCGGTCGCCCGCCGGACCATCACGAAGTCCATTCGCACCGTCGGTCGGATCGCCTACGACCCCGAGCTCTACCAGGCCCAGGCGGAGTACCTGGAGGCGGTGAAGGCCATGCAGCACGCAGAGGCCGTAGCCCTACCGGAGCTGAGCGCGCAGAGCCGGCAGCTTGTGGAGTCGAGCCGTCTGCGGCTGCGACTGTTAGGCTTCAACGACGCGCTGATCGCGGAGCTCGAAGCGTTGGGTGTTGCCGACCAGAGCCTGCTGCTGGCCGATCCGATCGGGCAAGTCTGGCTCTACGCGTCGGTCTATGAGTTTGAGTTACCGTTGGTCCGCGCGGGTTCCACCATCACGGTCGATGTCCCATCCATTCCCGGCAAGACGCTGACAGGTGTCGTGCGCGCGATCGATCCCGTCCTCGACGCGACCACCCGCTCGGCGCGCCTGCGAGCGATCCTCACCGATCCGGAGCGCGTGCTGCGTCCCGAAATGTTCGTCAATGTCACGCTGGCCATCACCGTCAGCGATGTCGTGACCATTCCGGAAGAAGCGGTGTTCCATACCGGGACGGCCACCCTGGTGTTCGTCGATCAGGGGCGCGGGCTGTTCGAGCCGCGCGAGGTCACCCTGGGGGTCGCTGCGGAGGGCGCGGTGGAAGTGAAGGCGGGGGTGGTAGAGGGCGAGTCGGTCGTGACGAGCGGCAACTTCCTCATCGACTCTGAGAGCCGCCTGAAGGCGGCGCTGGAAGGGATGCGCGGCGGAGGACACCAGCATGGCCAGTGATCCCCGCCCCACCCTCCGCCGCGAGGGCATCATCGAGCAGCTCATCGAGTTCTCGGCCCACAACCGGTTCCTCGTCCTGACGCTGGTGGCCGCCGCCCTCGCGGCAGCGGTCTACTCGATCCGGAACATCCCGCTCGACGCCATTCCCGACCTGTCGGATACCCAGGTCATCATTTACTCCCGCTGGGATCGCAGCCCCGACATCATCGAGGATCAGGTGACATACCCCATCGTCTCGTCGATGCTCGGGGCGCCTCGCGTCAAGGCGATTCGCGGCTTCTCCGATTTCGGCTTCTCCTACGTCTATGTGATCTTCCAGGATGGCACCGACCTCTACTGGGCGCGCTCCCGGACGCTGGAGTATTTGAGCAAGATCATCCCCCGGCTGCCGGACGGCGTGCGGACGGAGCTGGGGCCGGACGCGACCGGAGTCGGCTGGGTGTTCCAGTACGCCCTCGTGGACCGCACGGGACGGCACAATCTCCAGGAGCTGCGGACGTTCCAGGATTGGTACCTGCGCTACCACCTCCAAAGCGTCCCCGGCGTGGCGGAAGTCGCCTCGCTGGGCGGGTTCGTGAAACAGTACCAGGTCACGATTGATCCGAACCGCCTGGTGGCCTACAACCTTCCGATCACCCAGGTGGTGGAGGCGATCCGCAACGGGAATCAGGAGGTGGGCGGACGGCTCTTGGAGTTTTCGGGTGCTGAGTACATGGTCCGTGGCCGTGGCTATGCGACATCCATTCAGGATCTCGAGGAGATCGTCGTGGGGACGGACCAGCAGGGCACCCCGATTCTGGTGCGGCATCTCGGCCACGTGGCGTTGGGCCCGGAGATCCGGCGGGGTTTGGCGGATCTGGATGGCGAGGGCGACGTGGTCACCGGCACGGTCGTCATGCGCTATGGCGAGAACGCGCTCAGCGTCATCACGCGGGTGAAGGCCAAGCTTGACGAGGTGACGCCGTCGTTCCCACCCGGTGTTGAGCTGGTCGTGCTCTATGACCGTTCCGACCTCATCACGCGGGCCATCGAGACGCTGAAGAAGTCGCTCGTGGAGGAGATGATCGTCGTCAGCCTCGTGATCCTCCTGTTTCTCTGGCACATTCCCTCGGCGCTGGTGCCCATCCTCACGATCCCGATCTCGATCCTGCTCTCCTTCATCCCGCTCTACGGGATGCGGCTGACCTCCAACATCATGTCGCTGGCCGGCATTGCGATCTCCATCGGCGTGCTGGTCGACGGCGCGATCGTCGAAGTGGAGAACGCGTATAAGCGCCTGGAGCAGTGGATCGCGGGCGGGCGCCAGGGCGACTACCACGCGGTGCGGCTCCAGGCGCTGAAGGAAGTCGGCCCGTCGGTGTTCTTCTCCGTGCTCGTGATCGCGGTGGCGTTCATGCCGA
>CAYJWO010000182.1:0-3016 GCA_964373825.1 uncultured Planctomycetales bacterium | reverse complement strand
CGGCGGTAGGTCTCCACGGTCTGCTGGACGTAGTCCTGCGGCCCGGTCAACGCCGCAATGGCACCCGATTGGACGACCCGGAAGATGCCAAAATCCACGTAGCTCTTCGTCTTCGCCAGCGAGGCCAGCACATCCCGGTTGCCCACGGCAAAGCCCAACCGGATGCCCGGCAGGCTGTACGACTTCGACAGCGAGTGGAACTCCACGGCGACGTCCCGAGCGCCTGCGACCTCGAGGATGCTGGGAGCCCGCGGCCCGTCGAAGACGAAGTCCGAGTAGGCGAAGTCGTGCACGACCATGATCCGATGCCGGCGCGCCCAGGGCACGACCTCCCGGAAAAACTTGAGATCCGCGACCGCCGTCGTGGGGTTGTGCGGGTAGCTCAAGAACAGCATCTTCGCCATCTTGAGCACCTCGCGGTTGATCGATCCGAGGTTCGGCAGGTACCCCTCCTCGGCGTGGATCGGGATGCTGTAGAGCAGCCCGCCGGCGAGGATGACCCCGTTGTAGTGCACCGGATAGGTGGGGTTGGGGACGAGGGCGATGTCGTCATGGTTCAGGAACGCCAGCGAGAGATGCGAGATCCCCTCCTTCGAGCCGATCAGCGGCAGGACCTCCTGCCGCGGGTCCAGCTCGACGCGGAACTTCCGGTGGTACCACTGGGCGATCGCTTCGTTGAGCGCTCGCTCCGTCGCGCCGTCAACCCGCGAATAGCGGTAGTTCTCCGGACGGCGGGCCTCCCGTTCGACCGCCTGCATGACGTGGCGCGGGGGCGGCAGGTCCGGATTGCCCATCCCCAGATCGATCACATCGACGCCCTTGGAGACCGCCTGCGCCTTGAGGTCGTCGAGGATGCGAAACAGGTACATCGGCAGCCGCTTGAGCCGGTTCGCCTCTTGGAACCAGCGGCGGGCGATCCGCCGCTGCTCCTGCTGCGACCGCTTGCGCAGCTGCTCGCGCACCCGCCGTACCGAGGGCAACGCTGTCGCGCGCGGCATCAGACCTCTACCGGTTCCAGGATCTGAGCCGGTCGCAGGGCGTCGATCGCGTGGTAGGAGCTGCGGACGAACACCCCGGACTGCACCCAGGACAATCCCGTGTCGTACGCCATCCGCTCGTACTCCGCGAACCGTTGCGGGCTGACGTACTCCATGACCGGCAACTGTTCAGGCGAGGGCCGCAGGTACTGGCCGATCGTCACGTGCGTGACCCCCACCGCGACCAACTCTTCACACGTCCTGCGCAGCTCGGTCATCGTCTCTCCCAACCCGACCATCAGCCCCGATTTGACCAGGTGACCATCCGTCCGATCCGCCGCCGCCAGTTGCAGCACCTCCAGCGACCGACGGTAACCCGCTTGCGGCCGCACGAGTGGAGACAGCCGCTCGATCGTCTCGACGTTGTGCGCGAACACCTCCGGGCGCCCCTCCCGCAGGAGGCGGGCGAGCAGCTCTGCTCGTGCATGAAAGTCGGGCACGAGGACCTCCACGGTCACCCCGGGGGTGCGGACACGAATCGCCTGGAGCACGTCGAGAAACTGCCCGACGCCCTCGTCCGCCAGATCGTCCCGCGCGACCGACGTGATCACCACGTGCCGTAACCCCAATCGCTGCACCGCCTCGGCGACGCGCCGCGGCTCGTCCGCCGACACGGGCCCCGGCCGGCCGCTCATCACCGAGCAGAAGTGGCAGCGCCGGGTGCAGTGGTCGCCCAGGATCATGAACGTCAGCTGCCGCTGCGACCAGCACTCGCGCAGGTTCGGGCAGCGCGCCTCCTCACAGACCGTCACCAGCCCCAGGTCCTCGATCAGCCCATGGACCATCCGGGCGGTGCCGTCCGGCGAGAACGCCTTCTTCATCCAGTGCGGGTACCGCTGCATGACTGGTTCACTGGTTCATCGGTTCACTGGTTCACTGGTTCATTGGTTCGCGCAAGCTGGTGAACCAGTGAACTAGTGAACGAGTGAACGCTGTTTGAGTTTCTCGATGATGGCGTCGGCCATCTCTTTCGTCCCGACCGCCCCGGGGTCGTCTCGGCGGGCTTTGAGATCATACGTCACCGCCCGCCCCTCCCGCAACACCTCGGCCACCGCCCGCTCCAGGCGTTGGGCCGCGTCCCGCTCCCCCAGGTGCTCTAACAGCATCGCCCCCGAGAGGATCATCGCCGTGGGGTTGACTTTGTTGAAGCCGGCGTATTTCGGAACACTCCCATGGACCGCCTCGAACACCGCCGCGTGCTCGCCGATGTTCGCCCCCGGGGCCACCCCCAGACCGCCGACGAGACCGGCGCACAAGTCCGAGAGGATGTCGCCGTAGAGATTCGGCAGCACCAGGACGTCGAACGCCTGCGGGCGCAGCACGAGCTGCATGCAGGTGGCATCTACCAGCCGATCCTCGAACGCCACGCGGCCCTCGTACGCCTTCGCCACCGCCTGCGCGGTGCGCTGGAAGAGACCGTCGGTGAACTTCATGATGTTGGCCTTGTGCACCGCCGTGACCAGCTTGCGGCCATGTGAGACCGCGTACTCGAACGCGAAGCGCACCACGCGCTGCGTGGCCGTGCCGGAAATCGGTTTGATGCTCAGGGCCGCGTCCGGCTGGATCGGCTGCTTCGAGAGCGACACCAGCTGTTCGATGAGGCCGGTCGTCGCCGGCTCCCCAGCGTCGAACTCGATGCCGGCGTACAAATCTTCGGTGTTCTCCCGTACGATGACGAGATCGACATCCTGGAACGGGCTGAGCACCCCCGCGTACGACCGGCAGGGCCGCAGACAGGCGTACAAGTTCAGCGCTTTGCGCAGGGCCACATTCACCGAGCGGAACCCCTTGCCGATCGGCGTCGTGATGGGGCCCTTGATGGCCACCCGGTTGTCGCGGATGGACTGGAGCGTCTCCTGCGGCAGCAGATCGCCGTGGTGCTTGAGCGCCGTCTCGCCGGCCAGCCGCTCCTCCCACGCGACCGCGACCCCGGTCGCGTCGATGCAGCGCCGCGCCGCCCACGCGACCTCGGGGCCGAT
>CAYJWO010000181.1:0-3021 GCA_964373825.1 uncultured Planctomycetales bacterium | reverse complement strand
GGCACGCAGTTCGGCGTCTGGGCCCCCAACGCCGAGGCGGTCAGCGTGATCGGCGACTTCAACGGCTGGGACCGCCGGCGCCACCCGCTCCGCCCGGTCGGGCAATCGGGCATCTGGGAGGGGTTCATCCCCGAGGTGGAGCTGGGGGCGGTCTACAAGTACCACATCGCCTCCCGGCACCGCGGCTACCGCGTGGACAAGACCGATCCGTTCGGCGTGTTCCACGAGATCCCGCCGAAGACCGGGTCGGTCGTGTGGGAGCTCGACTACGTCTGGGGCGACCGCGCCTGGATGGCGTCCCGCCGGGAGCGCAACGCCCTGGATGCCCCGATCGCCATCTACGAAGTCCACCTCGGCTCGTGGATGCGCCGGCCCGAGGACGGAGGGCATCCGCTGACGTATCGCGAGCTGGCCCCGAAGCTTGCCGCCTACGTGCAGCGCCTGGGGTTCACGCACGTCGAGTTCCTGCCGGTCATGGAGCATCCGTTCGACGGGTCGTGGGGCTACCAGACGACCGGCTACTTCGCGCCCACCAGCCGCTACGGCAGCCCGCAGGACTTCATGGCGCTCATCGATGCGCTCCACCAGCAGGGCATCGGCGTCATCCTGGACTGGGTGCCGTCACACTTCCCGATGGATGCGCACGGGCTCGCGTTCTTTGACGGCACCCACCTCTTCGAGCACGCGGACCCCCGCCAGGGGTTCCACCCGGACTGGGCGAGCGCCATCTTCAACTACGGCCGCCACGAGGTGCGCAGCTTCCTCATCAGCAGCGCCCTCTTCTGGCTGGACCGCTACCACGCCGACGGCCTGCGCGTGGACGCGGTCGCCTCGCTCCTCTACCGTGACTACTCCCGCCAGGCGGGCGAGTGGATCCCCAACGAGCACGGGGGGCGCGAGAACCTCGAGGCGGTCGGTTTCCTGCGCCGGCTCAACGAAGCGGTGTACCAGGCCCACCCGGACGTCCAGATGATGGCGGAGGAGTCCACCGCGTGGCCGATGGTCTCGCGCCCGACCTACCTGGGGGGCCTGGGCTTCGGGCTCAAGTGGGACATGGGGTGGATGCACGACACGCTGACCTTCATCACCCGCGAGCCGGTGCACCGGCGATTCCACCACGACGAGCTGACGTTCCGGATGCTCTACGCGTTCACGGAGAACTTCGTCCTCGCGCTGTCGCACGACGAGGTCGTGCACGGGAAGGGGGCGCTGCTCGCGAAGATGCCCGGCGACGACTGGCAGAAATTCGCGACCCTGCGCCTGCTCCTCGGCTACCAGTACGCGCAGCCGGGCAAGAAGCTCCTGTTCATGGGGGGCGAGTTCGGCCAGTGGCGCGAGTGGACGCATACGGAGAGCCTCGACTGGCACCTGCTGCAGTTTCCCGCGCACGGCGGGCTCCAGCAGTGGGTCATTGACCTCAACCGCGTGTACCGCGCGCTGCCCGCCGTGGCCGCCCGCGACAGCGATGGGGGCGGGTTCGAGTGGGTGGACTGCCACGACACCGAACAGAGCGTGCTCGTCTGGCTCCGGAAGGGGTCCGCCCCGCAGGAGACGCTGCTCATCGCCTGCAACTTCACTCCGGTGCCGCGATCCAACTACCGGGTCGGGGTGCCGTTCGGCGGCTGGTGGGCGGAGCTCCTCAACAGCGACGCCACCATCTACGGCGGCAGCGGGCAGGGCAACTTCGGCCGGGTCGAGGCGGTCCCGGTCCCGTTCCACGGCCGCCCCTGGTCGCTCAACCTCACGCTGCCGCCCCTGAGCATCGTGTGGCTCAAACCGGAACCAAACTGAAGCGGTTTGCGCGGACTGAGCGCCTCCGTTATAATGACGTTGTGTCGCGCCATTCCTGGGGGGCTTTTCCCACCCGCTCGAGATAGCACAGGAGGATCGCATGGCGGTTCGTGTCGGCATTAACGGGTTCGGGCGCATCGGACGCAACGTCCTGCGGGCGGGCTACGCACGGCTCGGCGTCGAGTTCGTGGCCTTCAACGACCTGCCGGTTCCCACGAAGACGCTCGCGCACCTCCTGAAGTACGACTCCATCCTCGGCACCTTCGGCGCCGACGTCCGGGCCGTGGACGACGGCATCACCGTCAACGGCAAGCCGGTCAAGTTCCTCAACGCGAAAACGCCGGCGGACATCCCATGGGACACGGTCGGCGTGGACCTCGTCGTCGAGTCCAGCGGTGTTTTCACCGACAAGGAGAAGGCGGCCGGCCACCTGCAGCATGGCGCGAAGAAGGTCATCATCACCGCCCCCGCCAAGGGGGAGGATCTGACGATCGTCCTCGGGGTCAACGAGCGCTCCTACGACCCGGCCAAACACCACGTGATCTCGAACGCCTCCTGCACGACCAACTGCGTTGTCCCCATCGCCAAGCTCCTTCACGAGTATTTCCGCATCGAGCGGGGGTTCATGACGACGATCCACTCCTACACGAACGACCAGCGCCTGCTGGACCTGAGCCACAAAGACCTGCGGCGGGCGCGCGCGGCAGCGCTCTCCATGATCCCCAGCACCACGGGGGCGGCGCGCATGGTCGGCGTCGTGTTCCCGGAGCTCAAAGGCCGCATCGACGGCATGGCGATCCGGGTGCCGACGCCCAACGTCTCCATCGTGGACCTCTCCTGCCAGGTGGAGAAGGAGACGACCGTCGAGGAGGTCAACGCTGCGTTCAGGCAGGCGGCCCAGGGGACGCTCAAGGGCATCCTCCAGTACTGCGACGAGGAGCTGGTGTCGCGGGACTTCAACGGCAACGCGCACTCTTGTATCTTCGACGCAACACTCACCCAAGTCATCGACAAGCGGTTCGTGAAGGCGTTCGGCTGGTACGACAACGAGTGGGGTTACTCGAACCGCGTCGTGGACTTGATCGAGTACGTCGCAAAGCAAGGGCTAGGGGCGGGCCAGTCCGCCGCCGCGAAAGCCACCGCCAGCGTCTAGCTGGCGGGTGACGCACGCCGGCCTCCCGGCGGCCCGCTCGCTCCGACGCGGGCTTCCGGGCGCCCGGCGACGGCGGA
>CAYJWO010000180.1:0-3046 GCA_964373825.1 uncultured Planctomycetales bacterium | reverse complement strand
CGACCCCCGCCTCCCCGAGGAGCACCGGGTTATTCTTGGTGCGCCGCCCCAGGATCTGGATCACCCGCTCGATCTCCTCCTGGCGGCCGATCACCGGGTCGAGCTTGCCCTCCCGGGCGAGCTGCGTCAGGTCGCGGCCGAAGGCGTCGAGCGCCGGGGTCTTCGTCCGCGCCCCCGTGCCGCCGGTCGGCGCCGGGCTCGAGGAGCCGAGCAGTGTAATGACCTCGTTGCGGACGCGGTTCAAGTCGAGGCCCAGGTTCATCAGCACCTGGGACGCTACGCCCTCGCCCTCGCGGATGAGCCCGAGGAGCAGGTGCTCGGTGCCGATGTAGTTGTGGCCGAGGCTGCGGGCCTCCTCCATCGCGAGCTCGATCACTTTCTTGGCCTTCGGCGTGAACGGGATGTCCCCCGACACCATCGTGCTCGGCCCGCTCTGCACCAGCTTCTCCACTTCGAGGCGGATCTTCTCGGGCGAGAGGCCGAGCTTCTGGAGGACCGCCGCCGCGACCCCCTCGCCTTCCCGGATCAGCCCGAGCAGGATGTGCTCGGTCCCGATGTAGTCGTGGTTGAACCGCTTCGCCTCCTCCTTCGCCAGGAGGATCACCTTCCGCGCCCGCTCCGTAAACTTGTTGAACATCGTCGTCTTCCCTCGTTGGCTCCAGGCGACTGCGTGGTCCTGCCCGTTCTGGCCTGACGCCTTGAGCGCCTCTAGGTTTGGCCGCCGAGCCGCCTGCGGATGAGCTCCGCCCGTGTCACGTCGCGCTCCTTCGCGCCTAGCGTCTTGCCCTCCAGCTTCTGCAGATGGGCCGGCTGCGAGAAGATGAAGAGCTCGTTCACCATCGTCCGGTCCAGACCGTTCGTCATGCCCAGGTCGACCCCCAGCCGGACCGCTGAGAGGAGATCGAGGGTTTCGCCCGAGCTTATCGTCTTGGCATGCCTGAGAATCCCGTAGGCCCGCCAGATCCGATCCTCGAGCTGGACCCGGTTGTTGGCCAGCAGCGACTCCCGGGCGGTCTGCTCGTGGTCGATCACCTGCTTGAGAATCCGCTCGATGTTCTCGATGAGCTCCGCCTCTGAGCGTCCGAGCGCCACTTGGTTGGAGATCTGGAAGAAGTTGCCGGACGCCTCGGTGCCTTCGCCGTACAGACCGCGGGCGGTGAGGCCCAGCTTCGTAATCGTGTGCAGGACCTTGTTGATCTGCTTCGTGATCACGAGCGACGGCAGATGCAGCATGACGGACGCGCGCATCCCGGTCCCGGTGTTAGTCGGGCAGCAGGTGAGATACCCCCAGTCGGTCGAGTAGGCGTACGGCAGCACCGCCGCCAGCTCGTCATCCAGGGTGTCGATCACATCCCAGGCGTCTTTGAGGTTCAACCCGGATTGCATGACCTGGATGCGGAGATGATCTTCCTCATTGATCATGACGCTGATGACCTCGCCCTCGCCGATCGCCACCGCCTTGTGGTCCGGATGCACGATATGGTCACGGCTGACCAGGTGCCGCTCGACCAGAAACTGCCGGTCCACGTCGGAGAGCTCGGCCATCTCCACCATGATCTGGCGCTTGAACGACACGCAGTGCGACAACCCGTCTTTCACCTGCTGCAGCACCTCGCCCTGCGACGCGCGGCTCGCCCGGGTGGCAAACGGGTGCTTCTCAAGGTTGCGGGCCAGGCGGATCCGGCTCGACATGACGATATCGGAGACCGGCCCTGAACCGCGCAGCCATTCACTCGTCTGTTTGAGCAAGGCGTCCAGTTCTTTCGACATGCGGCTGCTCGCTTATTGGCCGCGGCCCTTGGACCGCGGCGAGGGGGGGGCCTCGCGCTGCTCCAGGCCTCGGATCTGGTCCCGGAGCCGCGCCGCCTCTTCAAACGCCTCCTGGTCAATGGCGCGCTCGAGCTTGCGCTTGAGCTCCGCCAGCTCTGACTTCACCTTCATCGGCTTCGCAGCCCTCACTGGTGACTTGCCGACATGGATGGGCGAGCCGTGAATCCGCTTCAACAGGCTCCCCAGGCTTCGTTTGAACGTCGCATAGCACTCGGCGCAGCCGAGCCGCCCCAACTTGCGGAAGTCGTCGTAGGCCATGCTGCAGTTGGGGCAGATCCGGCTCGAGACGTCCTCGGGCTCTTGGGCCTTCCCGAAGTCCGCCAGGCCGGAGAGGAGGTCGGCCAGGCCGAACTGGCTCTCCACCTGGGCCCCCTTCTGGTTGGCGCAGGATTCACAGAGATGCAGCTCGGTCATCTGCTCGTTCACGATCTCGGTCAGATGGACCGTGGCCTGCGCCTGCTTGCACAACTCACACACCATTGGCGGAATCCTCCACGCGCTTCTAGTGTACCAGGTTTTTCACTGGTTCTCAAAGTCGCGTCCCCGGTTGTGTCGTCGGGGACTATCCACCCGTCTGGGTCTCACGCCACCCCCGCGCTCGAGCCCCAAGGGCGTGCCCGCGGCACCTACGGATGCCACGCCCTGTGCGGGGCGACATCCCCGCCTGCGCCTGCCTGTCGCCGTTGGGCGACGGCAGACAGGCCGCGACAGTCAGCCCGAAGTCCCGCGCGGCAGGCAGGCCGCCCACCGCTCCGCCACGCACGACCGGGGCGGGCGAAAGGCCAAGGCCTGGGCCCCATGGCGGGGTGGAGCCCCCCGGCCATGGCCGGGGCTCGAGTCGTAGGGTCGGAACACCGCCTCTTGGCGATATGAATCAGCAGGGCAGGCCCTCGGTCTGGGTGAGCTTCCGGAAGCCCTGCTGAAGCTTCTTGGTCACCGGGCCGGGCCGGCCGGGCCCGATGGTCCGCCCGTCGATCTTGACGACCGGCACGATCTCCGCCGCCGTCCCGGTCAGAAACACCTCCTGGGCGTCGAAGAGATCATGGCGGGTGAGCAGCGTCTCCGCCACCTCCAGCCGCAGCGCCTGGCCCAGGTCCATCACCGTCTGTCGGGTGATCCCCCGCAGGACGCCGATGTACGGCGGCGGGGTGAGGAGCCGCCTGCCCTTCACCACGAAGATGTTCTCGCCAGTGCACTCGGTCACGTAGCCGCCGGG
>CAYJWO010000179.1:0-3093 GCA_964373825.1 uncultured Planctomycetales bacterium | reverse complement strand
CCGCCGTCGCCGGGCGCCCGGACGCCCGCGGTGGAGCGCGCGGGCCGCCGGGAGCGCCGGCTCCACCCAGACGGGATCATCGCCGAACCATGACGCGCAGCACGAGGCCGAGAAACCGCAGCGTGTCCCACACTGGCCGGATGTGACTTGGCTCCCGCGCATAGATGGTCCGGACCGGGACGGAGACGATCTTCCACCGGCGGGCCGCGGAGGCGAGCAGCAGCTCGCTTTCGATCTCAAACCGGCTCGTCCGCAGCCGAACGTCCTGCAGCACCTCGCGCCGGATCAGCCGCAGGCCGCACTGCGAATCCGGGATGGGCTGGCGCGCAAGCCGAGAGAGGAGGCCGGACATCGCGCGGTTGGTCCAGCGCCGCAGCCGCGGCATGACGTCGCCATTGGCCATCCGGTTGCCCAGCACGAGCCCGGCGTGCTGCCAGTCGGCCGCGTGCACCATCCGCGCCAGATCCGAGGGGTCGTGCTGCCCGTCGCTGTCCATCGTGATGACGCCATCACAGCCGGCGCGCAGGGCGTGCGCGAAGCCGGCGCGCAACGCCGCCCCCTTGCCCTGATTGGCGAGGAGGCTGATGACGACGGCCCCCGCCGCCGACGCCGTTTCCGCCGTCGCGTCCTGCGAGCCGTCATCGACCACCACGACCTCCAATCCCTGCCGGCGAACCCCCCGGATGACCGGACCGATCGTCCGGGCGGCGTTGAACGCCGGGATCACCACGCAATAGCGCCTCGCGTGGTGCTGGGCTCCGGACGCCTCAGGCATCACCGGGAGCCGCGTCGAACTTGATCCACTGGCCGGGATACCGCCGGAGGTAGCGCTCGAGCGCGTCGGCATATCCCTGCAGGAGCCGCTGGATACGCTCAGCGACCGGTCCGGGGCCCGGCCAGAGCGGCGGCTCGATCCAGAGCCGCAGCCGTCCGTCGGGGTCCCGGATGACGAAGCCCGGGATCATCGGAACCCCGGCGCGCACGCTCAGGACCGCGCACCCGGCATCCAACCGCACGCGCCGGCCGCACAGCCGCACCGCCACACCGTCCCGGGGAAACGCCCAGTCGCCCACCACCCCCACGAGCTCTCCCGCGCGCAGTCGCTTGATCGCGGCCCCCACGGATCCGGGTCCGACCGGGATCGTATCGATGCCCAGCCGGCGGCGCTGCTCGACAAACAGGCGGTCCGCATCCGGGTCCGCATGGGGGAGCGCGATGCCGCTGATCGGCAGGCCGGCCCGACGGAGCGCTACCGCCCCCAGCTCCCAATTGCTCAAGTGAGCGCTCACCACCACCGCCCCGCCCCCGGATCGCGCGCGCGACGCCGCCAGCCGGGCTAGCCCTTCGACGGACAACGCCGGACGGCGTGCCGCGTCCGCCGAGAAAAACTCCACCACGTACCGCGTGAACCCTCGAAAGACATCGCGCACCAGCGGTGACGCGCCGCCCACGCGGTCCCCCAACACCCACGCAAGATGTGACTCCACCCCGCACCGCCGGCGCCGATCAACGGCCCGCCAGCCGTCGGCCATCAGGCGCGCCCCGGCGGCCACAACCGGCCAGGGCAACGCGACGCTAGCCCACCGGCTGAGCCGAAGCATCCGATGTCGCCCCGGCATGCGCCCTGGCCTGGTCGGCCAGCTCGATGAGCAAGCCCGCCGCCTCAAACGCCGCCCGCGGGCGCGCGAGATCCCCCATCCGCGCGCGCAGGCGTTCCAACCGCTCCGGGTTGTCCAACAGATCCCGCACCGTCTGGCGGACCATTTCCGGCGACCCGGCCTGCACCGCCGCCCCCTGGGCGAGGAGGTACCGGGCATTGTACGCCTCCTGTCCGGGGATCGGGTTCACGATCACCATCGGCACCCGCCTGGCGAGCGCTTCGGAACTGGTCAATCCGCCCGGCTTGGTGATGAGCAGCGTCGCGAGATCCATCAGCTCAGGGATGCGGTCGACATAGCCGAACGCCCGCACGAGATGCCGGAACCGCTGCCGTTCCAGCCAGCGCAGGAGGGGACGGTTCGTCCCCGCCACCACGACAAACTGGCACGGCTGCGGCAGCAGATCCAAACTGGCGATCACCTCGCGCAGCCGCCCGAACCCGCTGCCCCCGCCCATGATGAGGACGATCGGGCGCCCGGGATCCACCCCGAGCTGTCCGGCCGCCCGCAGCCGGTCGGTGGGCTCCAGGAAGCGGGGGTGGATCGGGATGCCGAGCACCGCCACGCGAGCCGCCTCCACCCCCCGCGCGATGAACCGAGCTCGTACCTGCTCGGAGGGCACGATGTACCGGTCCACCGCATCGTGAAACCAGTAGAGGTGCGGGGCGTAGTCCGTGAGCACCCCGACCAGCGGGGTGCGTAGGCCGTGCTGCCGCTTGAAATCCGCGACGACGCCGCAGGGATAGGCCTGTGTGCAGGCGATGAGGTCGGGCCGCGTATCCTCCAGGACGCGGCGCAGCTTGCCGGCCTGGTAGCGATGGAGCAGCGAGCGCAGATAGTGGACGCGGCGGTGGACGCCCGGGTTGTCATAGAGATACTCCCAGACGTCCGGCTGGTGGTGGATCAAGGAGAGGTAGATGCGGGAGATCGCCCAGCGGACCATCGGGCGGGTGAAGCGCGCGATGTCGAGGCTCTCGACGGACGCGGACGGGTCCACCCGCGCCAGCGTCTCGGCGACGGCGCTGCTCGCCCGATGGTGCCCCGAGCCGGGGTTCACGTGCATGAGCAGGAACCGTCGGCCGTCCATCGCGACAGGCTTAGTCGTGCATGGCCAGGACCTTCTCGAGGCGCCGCACCGCCTCGGTCAGGCGCGCCTCCGGCTCGACCAGGGCGAACCGCACGTACCCCTCGCCGTACTCGCCGAACCCGCTTCCCGGAGAGACGATCAGGCCGGCTTCCTGCACGAGGAGCGTGGCGAACTCCAGCGAGGTGAGCAGCGAGAACTTCAGCGGAATCTTCGCCCAGACGTAAAATGTCCCCTTCGGCATGGCGACGTCCCAGCCGATCCGGTTCAACCCCTTGACGAAGACGTCCCGGCGGCGGCGGTAGGTCTCCACGGTCTGCTGGACGTAGTCCTGCGGCCCGGTCAACGCCG
>CAYJWO010000178.1:0-3096 GCA_964373825.1 uncultured Planctomycetales bacterium | reverse complement strand
GCCGACCGAGCTCGGGTGTCCGCTGGAAGACGGGTGGGCGAGGAAGTGCCGGGAGGCGGACGGCCCGCGCCGCGCCATCCGCGCACGCGTGTGGGGATGGGTTCTGGGACTTGTCCCAATTTTGGGTTATACTGACAGTTGTGTATCGGTGGGAGGTCACAGAGGGGAGACGCGGGGATGCTGCAACACGCGGAGCAGCGCGCGATGGAGATGCCTGTTCGAGGCCACGAGACGACCGGCATCCAGCCTGACCGGCTGACCGGTAAAGCCGGTGACCCGTCCGCCGGCTTCCTCGACCAGGAGGATGCCCGCGGCGATGTCCCAGGGCCACAGGTCCTGCTCGTAGAAGCCTTCGAACCGTCCCGCCGCGACGTACGCCATGCACAACGCCGTCGATCCGATACGACGGACCGCGTGGCAGCGTGACTCAAACGCCTGGAACCAGGTCAGGTACAGCCGGGGATGCTCGCGGAATCTGGAGGAGAAGCCCGTCGAGAGCAGACTCTGCGAGAGCCGCCTGATCGGGGACACAGACAGCCGCGTCCCATTGAGCCAGGAGCCTTGGCCGGCGGCCGCGGAGAACAACTCGTCCCGGATCGGGTCGTAGACGACGCCAACCAGCAAGCGCGTCCGGTACTGCAGGCCGATCGAGATGCAGAAGAACGGGATCCCGTGCACGAAATTGGTTGTCCCGTCGATTGGATCGACAATCCACCGGTGCGGTGCCGCTTCCCGCCTGCGGCCGTGTTCCTCGCCGGAGAAGCCGAACGTAGGGAACGCCCGCTCGAGACGCCGACGGATGAGTCCTTCGGACGCCCGATCAGTGTCGGTGACCAAGTCGGAGAAGTTCCGCTTCGTTGTAATGGTCCGCGGGCGCCCGACGCGCCGACGGAGCAAGGCACCCGCTTCCTTCGCGGCGTCGGCCGCAGCGCGGACATACGGTGTGAGCGCGGCCATAGCCATGCGGGCATTATACCGGCGGGGTCCGGCTGACGCAATGTGGTGTCGCCGGCCGCCGTGTTGCCGGATAGCTGCGGGAGCCCAGGAGCGCCGACAGAAGGAGACGGGGGCATGAGCACAGCGGGGACACATCGGCCACACCGGCGTCGGACCTGGATCGTCAATCCGGCGCTGCAGTACCGGTTCATCGCGGTGATCGTCCTGATGCTGCTCACGATGACCGCGGGGGCGCTCCTCAGCATCACCATCGTCATCTGGACGACCCTCAAGACTTTTCGACTGCTCGACGATCCGTTGGCAGTCGCGCAGCTCTCGACCGCGGGCATCGTGACGATGATCGAGGTGTTGGTGCTTGCCCCCGTCGTCATCTGGATTGGCGTCCGGCTGACGCACCAGGTCGCCGGCCCGCTCGCGCGCATCACCGCGGCGCTGGAGCAGATTGCGCAGGGACACCATGACGTCCATCTGACGCTGCGCAAGGGGGATTCGCTGCACGACGTCGCCGATCGCATCAACCGCCTCGCGGCGTCACTCCGAAGGGGCCGCTAAACGCGGCGGAGGGGAGGAGGGGCCATGCGTGGGCGGCAGTGGAAGCCGGCGGCATGATCCTCGCGATCGACCAAGGCACGACCGGCACGACCGTCCTCCTCGTCAACCGGGGCGGGCGGATTGTGGGACGCGCCTACGCGGAGATCCCGCAGCACTTTCCAAGGCCCGGCTGGGTGGCCCACGATCCGGAGGCGATCCTCCGCGTCACTCGCTCCGTCATCAGACGGGCGCTGGCAGGGGCCGGGTTGCGCGCAGGGTTGCTCACCGCGATCGGGATCACCAATCAGCGCGAGACCACCATGCTCTGGGACCGGCGCACCGGGCGTTCCATCGCGCAGGCCGTTGTCTGGCAGTGCCGGCGCACAGCCCCGATGTGCGACGCGCTCAGGCGCCGCGGGCTGGAGCCGACATTCCGCAGGAAGACGGGACTCCTCCTGGATGCCTACTTCTCCGGGACCAAGATCCGGTGGCTCCTCGACCATGTCTCCGGCGCGCGCCGCCGCGCGCAGCGCGGCGACCTGGCGTTTGGCACGGTGGACACCTGGCTGCTGTGGCACCTGACGAGCGGTACCGTGCACGCGACCGACCCCACGAACGCCTCGCGAACACTCCTCTACAACATCCATGCGAGGCGATGGGATGCACAGCTCCTGCGCGTGTTGGAGATCCCGCCGGCGGTCCTGCCTGAGGTGCGGCCGTCCAGCGGGTCGTTCGGCGTCACCGCCTCGCGCGCCCCGCTCCCCGCCGGCATCCCCATCACCGGGGTGGCGGGCGACCAACAGGCATCGCTGGTCGGCCACGGGTGCTTGAGGCCCGGCACGGCGAAGAACACCTACGGGACCGGCTGCTTCCTCCTACTGAACACCGGCCGGCAGGCGATCCGGAGTCGCCACGGGCTCATTACGACGCTCGCCTGCGGCCCGGGCCGGGAGCCGGTCTACGCGCTGGAGGGCAGTATCTTCATCGCCGGGGCGGCGATCCAATGGCTGCGGGATGGGCTGCGGCTGATTCGGCGGGCCGCAGACACGGAGCCGATTGCCCGCGCCGTGTCCGACACGGGCGGGGTGTACGTCGTCCCAGCGTTCGTGGGGCTCGGGGCACCGTACTGGGACATGCAGGCGCGGGGCGCCATTGTCGGGATCACCCGCGGCACGACCCGGGAGATCATCGTCCGCGCGACACTCGAGTCGCTGGCCTATCAGACGCGCGATGTGATCGAGGCGATGCAGCAGGATAGCGGCATCCACTTCCGCGAGCTCCGCGTCGATGGAGGCGCTGCGCGGAACGACTGGCTCATGCAGTTCCAGGCGGATCTCCTCGGCATCCCGGTCCTGCGCCCGGCGACGATTGCCAGCACGGGGATCGGGGCGGCCGTGCTGGCGGGGCTGGGCATCGGGTGGTGGAGCCCGAGCGAAGCGATCGCCATGGCCGGGCGTCCGGAGCGCGTGTTCACGCCGCGGATGCGCCGCGCCGACCGTGAGCGGCTGTACGAGGGGTGGCGGAATGCCGTGGCGCGTGTGCGCTCTAAGAGTACCTAACAGCATACCGCGCGAGCCGCGTTGCGTGCGCCCGGGCCTGTGGGCAAGG
>CAYJWO010000177.1:0-3104 GCA_964373825.1 uncultured Planctomycetales bacterium | reverse complement strand
GCGGGATCAATCACCTGCCCGGCGAGGTAGAACGTCACCCGCCCTTCCTTGTCCCGCAGCTTCATCCGCCAGGAAAACCGATGCCCCTCCTCGGTCCACGCCACGTCACCCGGGTACAGCCAGTGGCGCAGCGGCGCGAGGACCTGCACGGCGAGGTAGATCGCGACGAGTATTGGCGCGTTCGACCCGTGGCTCGCGCGATCCGCCAGGACGGCTGGGCGGGTGGTGCGCTTGCCGCGCAGCCGGGCGAGCATCCGCCGCGGCCAGTCCGGCTCCCCGAAGAGCACGAGCGACGCGATCATCACCCAGGGGAACACTCCGATGCCCCACAGCCACTTGTTCATCAGGTTGAAGCCCAGGACGCCGACGAGGGCGAGCAGCCGGGTGCGCCGCCACAGCAGCAGCGGTCCGATCGCGAGATCAAAGAGGAGCCCGCCGTAGGACATGAGCAGAACGAACCATTCCTGCGTGAACCAGGGGCCGAGGAGCGGGTAGTCGGTGCGGGACGCCAGCCACTGGCGCAGGGGCTCGCCGCTGAGCCAGTCGCCGTTGAGCTTCGCGATGCCCCCGTAGAAGTAGACGAGGCAGAACTGCAGGCGCAGCACGAACACCGTCCAATACGGCACCACGGACGACATCGTGGCCCGGGCCCGCCAGCGATCCAGCGAGGCCCACCGCTCGGCGGGCATGCAGGCGAGCAGCCCGGCCAGCAGGCTGATGAGGTAGTAGTGGTTGTTATAGTAGGACTTGTCGAGGAGAAACGCGTAGGTGTACGAGAGGAAGAACGTGGCCGCCGACCACCGGTACCACAGGCCCGCCGCCATCCCCACCGCGGCCAGCCCCATGACCGCGAAGTGGAGATGCATCCCGATCCCTGGCCATGGCGCCAGGAACGGAACGTAGGGAAAGTGGAGGGAGGGCTCGATGTAGTAGAACGCGACGCGGCCGCCTTGGACGTAGTCGAGCGTCTGGAGGAGGACGAGTTGACCGAAGAGGATGCGGAAGACCGCCAGCGACGCGCCGTCGATGGGCTGCAGCAACCGCTGGACCCACCGCATGGATTACTCTGTAGAGATGACCGGGCCTTCGCCGCTCACCTGGACCCACCGGCCGCCCATGTAGACTTCGCGCACGCGTCCGCGACGCGGACGATTCCGGGACGGTCGTCGATCACGCCCGGCCGATGGCTTGGTGTCTGGGGGCGAAGAGGGTTTCGTCGTCGGGGAAACAGTCGGCGCCGTTGCCGCGGGACCCGCGGCGGTCTGTGCCGAACGTCCTCGACCTCCCCGCCGATGTCGGCGGCGCCGGCGGACCGGTTGAGAGGGGAGGCCTGCCGGCGGCTGAGCCGCGGGCACCGCAGGAGTCTGCACGGCCGACCGGACCGCCGGTGAGGGCGCTCCAGCGCCCGCCGACGGCTGAGAAGCACCACGGCTGCGCCGTCCTCGACGACGCCGATGCCGACGCCCGCCGCCCGGCGAGAGCGCTGGCCCGCCCGACACGACAGCGCCCGAGCGCACCTCCACGCCGTACTGGCGGGCGAGCGGCTCGAGCGCCTCGGATGATGGAGCTTCGCCAAGTGCTGCGGCGGCGCGGTAGAACCGCTCCATGCCGGGCGGATCGCTGACCCACAGGAGCTTGAGCTCTCCGGTGCCGGTGTTGTGCAGTTCGTGCCACGTCCCCTTGGGGACGTGCACCTGAACACCGGGCACCAGCGTGATGCGCCGATCCGTGATCACGGCCCGCCCCTGGCCGTGGTAGGCGACATAGAGCGTGTCAGACTGCAGGAAGCGGCGCGCGGTGAGGCTCGACTTCGGCGGCAGCGCCTGGGTCCCGGCGGCGAACGGGCTGCCGGTCACCGCCGGGTCCACCGTCACCGTCAGGAGGCTGCCGCCGACGCGCAAGGTCTCACCGGTACTGCGATCCATCGGTCACCGTTATTGCTTCGCGCACTGGCACGGGCAGGCCTTGAAGCACGAGATGAGCTTGAGCAGCCCGGCGACCCCGACCAGCGTGTAGACGACGCGGGTGGCGGCCGACCCCACCCCCAGCAACCGGCCGACCAGATCCAGCTCGAACAGCCCCACCAGACCCCAGTTGAGCGCTCCGATGACCAGCAAGAGCCCGACGATCTTGCAGACCGCGCATCCTCCGCCCGTCATGATTCCTCCCCGGTTGCCGGTTCCCCACGCTCCATCAACGATAGTTTTCAAACTGCAGCGGGAGGCCGAAGTCCTTCGCCCGCAACGCCTGGATGACCGCCTGCAGGTCATCGAGCTGCCGCCCGCTGACTCGCACCGAGTCGCCGTCGATTCGCGGCTGGACCTTCACCCCGAGCTCCTTGATGGTCTTCGTCACCGCCTTGGCATGGTCGGCCGACAGCCCCTGCTGCAGCGTGGCCTGGCGCTTCATGCCGCCGGCGGGCAGCTGCTCGGCCGCCCCCCAGGCGAACGCCTTGAGCGACACCCCCCGCTTGGCGAGCTTGGTGTCCACGACATCGATCACGCTGCGCAGCTGCGCTTCGTGATCGGCGGTCACCTTGAGGACGGGGGGCGATTCGTCGAAGGCGACGCCAGCACGGCTCCCACGGAAGTCGAACCGCGTGGCGATCTCCTTCTGCGCCTGCTGCACGGCGTTGCGGACTTCCTGCAGGTTGACCTTGGAGACGACGTCGAAGCTATGGTCCTCGGCCACCAGCGCCTCCTGCGACGACGTTATTCTACACCCGGCCGCCCAGGCGAGCTACCGTGCGGCGCGTGATGAGGTCGGTGCGTCGAGTGCTGGCCGGGCGCCCCGCGGCCTCGCCCGCGGCGTCGGCGGCGCCGCGAGCCGCCGCCGGGCGCTCCCGCAGGATGGGCTGGCCGGTGCGTCCCGTGCGGCGACGGCCGAGGCGCTCCCGCCGATTCGAAGCCCGGCAGGCTCACGCGCGGCAACGGGCGCTTGAGCAGCTGCTCGATTGCCTGGATGAACGGCTCCTCTGATGGATCGACCAGGGTGAAGGCGTCGCCCGTCGCGTCCGCCCGGGCGGTGCGGCCGATCCGGTGGACGTACGTCTCCGGATCGTGCGGCACGTCGTAGTTGATGACATGGGTGATGTCCACGATGTC
>CAYJWO010000176.1:0-3117 GCA_964373825.1 uncultured Planctomycetales bacterium | reverse complement strand
GAGGCGCTTGCTCACAAGGGTATCTGCGCGAGGAGGCGTTGCTGGCCCAGATACGCCAGGCGATCGCACAGGTGAGTGTCGATACGGAAACCAAAGACAAGATTCTGCAGTATTGGCAGGAGCAAAGCGACGAGGCCAGCAACGCCTCTGCCTCTCACTCCCGCGAGATCGCCCAGCGCCTCCAGCGATGCGATGAGCAGATGGAGCGGTTGCTCGATCTCTACATTGCGCGGGAGATCAGCGCAGAGGAGTATCAGCGCAAGAAGGCGAAGTTGCTGGACTGGAAGCAAGAACTGAAGGAGGCGCTGGGCGCCATCGAGAATGGGGGTGGCGGGTGGCTCGAACCGGCACGAGCCTTCTTAACGACTTGTCACGAAGCAGGTTCGGTCGCCTGGCAAGAAAATCCGCCCGCGCTGAAGCAATGCTGCGTCGCGTCGGCTCGAACGTCCTGCTCGGCAACCGAACCCTCTCGCTCACATACCATTCGCCCTTTGGGCTAGTAGCCCAAAGGGCGAAGCAGAACAAATGGCGGGAGCGACGGGGCTCGAACCCGCGACCTGCTGATCGACAATCAGCCGCTCTGACCAACTGAGCTACGCCCCCAAGGCTTCACGGACTGGCGGTCGTGAGTCGCCGACGTGGGCGGTGAAGGGCTCGAACCTTCGGCCTGCGGAATGTAAATCCGCCGCTCTGACCAACTGAGCTAACCGCCCCGGTCGAATAGGGAGTTCAATTATACCCGACGACGAGGAGGGCGACTACTCAGTGTGCCACGGGGGCCGCCACCGCCGCCGGCATGAGCGAGAGCTGGGCCAGCACGAGCAGGTTCGCCAGCAGAAGCGTCGGCAGCGCGATGAGCGCCCCGGGTTTCAGCCACTGCCCGAAGGTGATCTCCCCCACGCCGCGCCGCTCCATGAGCCCCACGGCGACGATGTTGGCGGTCGAGCCGATCAGCGTCAGGTTCCCCAGGAGGGTGCAGCCGAAGAGCGTCGCCCACCACAGGGGAAACGTGGGGATGCCGGCCGCCGCGACGTCCCCAATGATCGGCACATAGGTCGCCACCGCCAGGACGTTGTCCATCACGGCCGTCAGCGCTCCGGAGGTCCAGGCGAACATCGTCGTCAGCACCGGCACGCTGCCGCCGGAGGTCTCGATGACGCGCTGCGCGAGGACCCCGGTGACCCCGGTCTGTTTGAGCGTCCCCACCGAGGCGAACAGCATCAGGAAGAAGACCAGCGTCCACCAGTCCACACGCTTCTCCACGAGCGCACGAGCCTGGTCGCCGGTGATCGCCAGCGCCGCCCCGGCGCCCAACAGGGCGACGCCCAGCAGCATCGTGTTGTTCGGCAGGTGCAGGACGCGCTCGATCGAGTGGTGAAACACGAGCCCCAAGACCACTCCGGCAAAGAGGATTCCGCTCATCCGGACGGCCTTCCGGGCCGCGGCCTCATCCCGCACCACGGCCTCGATATGCTCTTCGCCCCGCTTGCCGGTGAGGATCCCCTTCAGCGCCGCGATGTCGCTGCGGAAGAACCACAGGCACGTCGGCACCGCGAACGCCAAGCAGGCGGCGGCAATCGGGGTGGCCCAGCGGATGAAGTCCGCAAAGGTGAGCCCGCTGCGCATGGCGATGATCACGCCGACCGGGTTGCCGACGACGGTGGCACTCGAGCCGATGTTCGTCGCGAACACCAGCATGAGGACGAAGGGGACGGCGTTGACCTTGGCCCGGCCGAGCAGGTTGAGCATCGCGGCGACCATGAACAGGATAGACGTCACCTCGTCCACCAGCGCCGCCGACACCGCGGCCATGACCATCATGACGGCCATGATGCGCTTCGGGTGTGGGCCGACGACGCGCAGGAGCTGTTCGATGACGAACTCGAAGAAGAGCTTCTCCTCCAGGAAGCCGATGATCGTCATCATCGCGATGAGGAACAGGATGATGTCGAGCCCGGCGAATTCCACCAGGTGCGGCACGTCGAGGAGCCCGGTGGCCAGCAGGAGGGCGATCCCGAAGCAGGCGAACGCGAGGCGGCAGCGCCAGAACACGATCGCGCCGTAGAGGACCACACAAAAGCCGGCCACCGCGAGCGTCTGCCGCAGGGAGAGCCCCAGCAGCGAGGCCGCGACAGGCGTCAGGAAGACGCCGAGGCAGTACCCGAACCAGGCTCGCCTGGTGGGTGCGCCTCCGCCGCCCATCAGCGCGCCACCTGTTCGGCGTTCACCCGCTCGACGCGGCTCGTGAGCACCGTGACCCGGTTGGCCGCGACCTCCAGCAGCCCGTCACCGACACGCGCCTGCTGCGTCGCCCCGGGGCTGCGCCACGTGAGCTTTCCCGCCCGCAGCGTCGTCACGAGCGGCGCGTGGTTGGCGAGGATCCCCAGGTAGCCCGGCTCGCCTAGAGCCACGATTGAGCTCGCCTCCTCCTCCAGGGCCAGCCCTTCGCTCGTCAGCACGCGCAGCGTGAGTGTCTTCGCCATCAGGTTCGGGCGGCGGCCCGCGCTTCTTCCTGGACTTCGTCGATGGAGCCTTTCATGTAGAAATGTTGCTCCGGCACGTCATCGAGCTGGCCGTCCACGATCATCTTGAAGCCTTTGATGGCCTCCTCGCGCTTCACATAGCGGCCCTGGCGGCCGGTGAACGCCTCGGCGACGAAGAACGGTTGGGAGAGGAACCGCTGGATCTTGCGCGCGCGGTAGACGACGGTTCGGTCCTCGTCGGTCAGCTCGTCCATCCCCAGGATGGCGATGATGTCGCGCAGGTCTTTGTACCGCTGCAGGAGGCGTTGGACGGACCGCGCGACCTCGTAGGGCTCCGGCCCGACGATGTGCGGATCGAGGATGCGCGAGGTGGACTCCAGCGGGTCCACCGCCGGGTAGATCCCGAGCTCCGCGATCTGCCTGGAGAGCACGGTCGTGGCGTCGAGGTGCGAGAAGGTCGTCGCCGGGGCCGGATCGGTGAGGTCGTCGGCCGGCACGTAGATGGCCTGCACCGAGGTGATGGAGCCGCGCCTGGTCGAGGTGATGCGCTCCTGCAGCTCGCCCATCTCGGTGCCGAGGGTCGGCAGGTAGCCGACGGCCGACGGCATGCGCCCGAGCAGCGCCGATACCTCCG
>CAYJWO010000175.1:0-3130 GCA_964373825.1 uncultured Planctomycetales bacterium | reverse complement strand
AGGCGGCCGGAGCCGTCCTCGCGGTCGAGGTGGACCGCAAGATCAGCGCGCTGCTGGCCGAGCGGGTGCGACACCTCCCGCGCGTGACCGTGCTCCAGCAGGATATCCTGTCGCTCCGGGACGACGACGTGCGCGGTGTCGTGGTCGTCGGGGCGCTTCCGTATCAGCTGACCTCGCCGATCCTCGTATGGCTCGCTGAGCGGCGCACGCTCGTGCGCCGGGCGATTCTCGTGGTGCAGGCGGAGGTGGCGGATCGGCTCGTCGCCAAGCCGGCGACCAAAGCCTACGGTCGGTTGAGCATCCTGGCCCAGTACGCCTGGCGGGTCGAGCGGGTGGCCGCGCTGTCGCGGACCGTCTTTTTCCCTCCGCCCCAGGTGGACTCCGTGTGTATCCGGCTCACTCCGCACGCGGCACCTCCGGTGGACGTCGCGGATGAAGCCGGCTTCTTTGCGGTCGTCAAGGCCGCCTTCGGGCATCGCCGCAAGACGCTGGCCAACTGCCTACGAGTTCTGCGCGAGCCGCCGCTGGATCGCGCCGCGGTCGACGCGCTGCTCCAGCACGCCGGCGTGCCCCCCGCGGTGCGCGGCGAGACGCTCACCCTCGCGCAGTTCGCGACGCTCGCCAACGGCTGGTCCGCGCTGAGCCGGTGACAGTCACCGGTTTCCGTGCCGGTTTTTTGCTACAATGATGGCGCGATGACGCACGTCACGACGGACACCGTCAAGCAGGTCGCCCACCTGGCGCGGCTCCAGCTGGAGGGTGCTGCGCTCGCCACATTCGCCGCCCAGTTCGACGAGATCCTGACCTACGTCCAGCAGCTGCAGGCGCTGCCGACAGAGGGGGTCCCCCCCACGAGCCACGTCCTGCCGCTGACCAACGTCCTGCGCCCCGACGAGCCGCAGCCCTCGCTGCGGCATGAGGCGGTCATGGCGTTGGCGCCCGAGCGCCGGCCGCCGTTTGTGAAAGTCCCGAAGGTCATCGAGAGTGACCACTGAACTGACGCTCCACGACCTGCGCGCCCAGCTCGCCGCGGGGCGCCTCTCGCCGCGGGACCTCCTTGACGATCTCCTCCGGCGCATCGAACGCCACAACCCGGCACTCCACGCCTACATCGCGCTCGACCCGGAGCGCCTCCGGCGCCAGGATCTTGCCGCCGGCGGGCGGCTCCAGGGGCTGCCCATCACCGTCAAGGACAACCTCTGCATCGAGGGCGAGGAGACCACGTGCGGCTCCCGCATCCTCCAGGGATTTCGGGCCCCGTACGATGCCACCGTCATCGCCCGCCTGCGGAGGGAGGGCGCCGTGCTGATCCCGCGGGCCAACATGGACGAGTTCGCGTTCGGCTCCTCCACGGAGAACTCGGCGTACGGCCCCACGAAGAACCCTTGGGCGCTGGATCGGGTGCCCGGAGGGTCCAGCGGCGGCCCGGCCGCGGCGGTGGCCGCGGGCCTGGCGGTCGCCGCCTTGGGCTCCGACACCGGCGGTTCGATTCGGCAGCCGGCGTCGTTCTGCGGCTGCGTGGGGCTCAAGCCTACATATGGCCGCGTGTCGCGCTACGGGTTGGTCGCGTTCGCCTCGTCGCTCGACCAGATCGGCCCGATCACGAAGGACGTCACTGACGCGGCCCTCCTCCTGTCCGTGATCGCCGGGCACGACCCCAAGGATTCCACCTCGGCCCCCGTGCCGGTTCCGGATTACGTCGGGCAGCTGAACCAGCCGGTCGCGGGGCTGCGGGTCGGCGTGCCCAAGGACCTGCCGGCCGACGGGCTCGCGCTCGACGTCCGGCAGCGGATCGAGGACGCGGTCGGCGTGTTGAGCCGATTGGGATGCGCGACGGTGCCCATTGAACTGCCGCACCTGACGGCGTGCGTCGCGACGTACTACATCATCGCGACCGCGGAGGCGAGCTCCAACCTCGCGCGCTACGACGGCGTCCAGTACGGCCGGCGAGTGAACGGCGACCCCGGCTCGGAGCGGGCCGGGGGGGCGGGCGGGTCGCTGCTCGACATGCTCCTGCGGACGCGCACCGAGGGCTTCGGGCCGGAGTCCATCCGCCGCATCCTGCTGGGCACCTACGTCCTGTCGCACGGGTACTACGACGCGTACTACCGCAAGGCCATGCAGGTGCGCACCCTCATCGCCCGCGATTTCACCCAGGCGCTTGAACGGTGCGACCTCATCCTGCTGCCGACCGCTCCGACGCCGGCGTTCCGCCTCGGCGAGAAGCTGGAGGATCCGCTGCAGATGTACCTCTCGGACATCTTCACCATCTCGGCGAACCTGGCCGGGGTGCCGGCGCTCTCGCTGCCGTGCGGCTTCTCGCAGGACGGCTTGCCCATCGGCCTACAGCTCATCGCGGGCCCGTTCCAGGAGGCGCGGGTGCTGCGCGCCGGCTACGCCTACGAGCAGGCCACAGACTGGCACCACTACCGCCCGTCCCTCTCATGACGTACGAGCCGGTGATCGGCCTCGAGGTCCACTTGCAGCTGAAGACGGCGACGAAGTTGTTCTGTGGTTGCTCCACGACGTTCGGGGGGTCGCCCAACAGCCAGGCGTGTCCGGTCTGCCTGGGATTGCCGGGCGTGCTGCCGGTGCTCAACGCGCGCGCCGTCGAGTGGGGGCTGCGGGTGGCGCTGGCGTTCCACTGCGAGATCGCCGACGTCATGAAGTTCGATCGCAAGCAGTACTTCTACCCGGACTTGCCCAAGAACTACCAGATCTCGCAGTACGACCAGCCCCTGGCGCGAAACGGCGTCCTCGACATTGAGGTGGCGGGGCACGTCCGGCGCGTCCGAATCCACCGCATCCATCTCGAGGAGGACGCCGGCAAGCTGCTCCACGACGTGCTGCCCGCCGCGAGCTGCGTCGATTTCAACCGGGCGGGGGTCCCGCTGCTGGAGATTGTCAGCGAGCCGGACCTGCGCGGCTCGGAGGAGGCGTTCCAGTACTTGACGGCGCTCAAGGGGCTCCTCCAGTACCTCGACGTCTCGACGTGCAACATGGAGGAGGGCAGCCTGCGCTGCGACACGAACGTCTCGCTGCGCCCCGCGGGAACCGAGCCACTCGGGGCCAAGGTGGAGATCAAGAACCTCAACTCCTTTCGCGCGGTGAAGCTCGCCTTGGAGCATGA
>CAYJWO010000174.1:0-3135 GCA_964373825.1 uncultured Planctomycetales bacterium | reverse complement strand
GGGACAACGCGAAGAAGTTCATCGAGGACGGCCACTACGGCGGCAAGGGGTCCGAGGCGCACAAGGCCTCGATCACCGGCGACACGGTGGGCGATCCGCTGAAGGACACCGCCGGCCCGGCGCTGAACCCGCTCATTAAGGTGATGAACCTCGTCGCGCTGCTCATCCTGCCCTTCGTCATCCGCGCCGAATCGCCGAGTGCCGCCACCACGGCGATCATTCTGGTGGGCCTCCTCGTGCTGGCGGTCGTCATCTACCGCAGCAAACAAGAGTCCCCCGCAATGCTCGCCACCCTCGAGTCACAGTAACCCCGCACCACCCGCACCGGCACCGCCCCGCCTGGGCGCGAACAGCTTCAACGCCTCAAACCACAGGACGCCGATCACCCCGGCGGCCAGGCACACCAGGAGATCGTCCGGGTGCAGCAGCGAAAAGTGGAACAGCTCCCGCAAGCTGGGCATGTAGAGCACGCCGGCGAGCGTCACCACCGCCAGCCCCACCACCCACCAGAGCGACCGGTTGGGGATCCGCAGCGTCTGCGGGATCGTCCGGGACCAGGAGCGGTTGGCGAAAATCAACGCCAGGTTGCCGATGATGAGGGTGGTGAAGGCGAGCGTTCGGACGTCGGCTTCACCCTGCCCCCGCTGCCAGGCGATACCGTAGACCCCCAACACCATGGCCAGCACGCTGAGACCCTGAAGGAGGCTCAAGCCCAATGTCCGACGCGTCAGCAGCGGCTCGGTCGGACGGCGCGGCGGTCGCCGCATGACATCCGCCTCGGCCGGCTCGCCTTCAAACACGACCGAGCACGCCGGGTCGATGATGAGCTCCAGGAAGATGATGTGCAGCGGGTAGAGGACCAGGGGCCCGTGCAGCAGCACGGGGACGAGCGCGACGCCGGCGATGGGCACGTGGATGGCGACGACGTACGCGATCGCCTTGCGCAGGTTGTCGAAGATGCGCCGGCCTTCCGCGACGCCATGGACGATGGAGCTGAAGTCGTCGTCCACCAGCACCACCGCCGAGGCTTCCCGGGCCACATCGGTGCCGCGCGACCCCATGGCGATCCCGACGTGCGCGGCCTTGAGCGCCGGCGCGTCGTTCACCCCGTCGCCGGTCATCGCCACGACGTCGCCATTGGCCTTGAGCGCGTTGACGATGCGCAGCTTTTGTTCCGGCACGATGCGCGCGCAGATGGCCGCCGTTGTGAGCCGCGCTTGCAAGGCGGCATCCTCCAGGGTGTCCAGCTCGCGCCCGGTGACCGTCGCTCCATCGGACGCCAATCCAATCTGCCCGGCAATGTGCCGGGCGGTCGCCGCATAGTCGCCGGTCACCATGAGCACTCGGATGCCGGCCTGCCGGCAGGCCGTGATGGCCGCCGGCACGGTCGGGCGCAGCGGATCGGCGAGGCCGATCAGCCCCCGCCAGCGCAGCGGCAGCTCCCGCAAGCTCTCCGGCAACTCAGCGGTCTCCACGTCCGCGTGAGCCACCCCGAGCACCTTGAACCCTCCGTCGGCCAGCGCGTGCGCGTCGGCTCCCACGCGGTAGCGGTCATCCGCGGCCAAGCGGCACAGATCGGCCACCGTTTCCGGCGCGCCCTTGACGGCCACCAGCCGCCGGGTGCCGTCAGGCGACCGCCAGACGTTGCCCACGGCCAGCAGGTCGGACGCCATGGGGTACTCCCGCTCCTGCCGCCACCCCACAGGACGTTGTGGCTCTGGAAGGCGGGCCGAGAGCTGCTGGATGGCTTGATCCACCGGATCGTACGAGTTGGGTTGGCAGGCCAGCACCCCGATCGTCGCCAGCGGGTGCAGCGATGCCGGCAGCGGATGAGCCGACGCGGGATCAAGCGGATGGCTGGTGTCGCCATCCATCAAACGCTCCACGGACAGGCGGTTGAGTGTCAGAGTGCCGGTTTTGTCCGTGCACAGGACGGTCGCGGCCCCCAGCAGCTCGATGGCCGGGGCCCGGCGCGTCAGCACGCCTCGCCGCGCCATCCGCCAGGCCCCCAGCGCGAGGAAGACTGTCAAGATGACCGGCAGCTCCTCTGGCACCATGGCGATCGCCAGCGTCAACCCTGCCAGCAGGCCGCCCAGCCAGCTGTGGTGCATCAGCCCCTGGAGGATCGCCACGAGGCTGCAGAGCGAGAGCCCCAGGACCGCCATCACCTTCACCATCCGGCGGGTCTCCCGTCGGATCGGCGTCTCCTCGGGCTTCAGCTCCTGGATCGCCCGGCCGATTGTCCCCATCTCGGTCACGGGTCCGGTGGCGGAGATTTCCACGATGCCGCGGCCGCGCACGACCAGCGTCCCCGCGAAGAGCCGCGGGGAATCCTCCCCGCCTGGTGGGCCGTCGGACGCGTGGACGTGGGTCGCCTGCTTGCGCACGGGAATGGATTCGCCGGTCAGCAAGGATTCGTCCACGGAGAGGTTGGCGGTGAAGCGGACGAGGCCGTCCGCCGGAACCCGATCGCCCTCGGCTACCAGTACCCAATCCCCGCGCACGACTTCGCGCGCCGGGATGCGCCGCTGTTGGCCGTCGCGGATCACGAGCGCTCGTGGGCTGGACAGGTCCCGCAGCGCTTCGAGCGCCCGGTCGGTGCGGGACTGCTGGTAGAGCTCGATGCCGATGATGACCCCGATGGAGGCCAGCATGAGCCACGCCTCCCGCTGGTCGCCGAGGAACAGGTAGATCACCCCGCAGGCGACTAGCAGGAACACCATCGGCTCGCGCAGGAGCTCGACGATCAGCGCGGGCAGGTCGCGCCGCTTGGCGGTCGGCAGTTCGTTCGCGCCCTCGGCGGCGAGCCGCCGCCGAGCCTCGGCTTCAGTCAATCCGGCTGGCGGCGGCCGGTCATCCATTCCGCATCCCGGCTTCCCGCTGGGCGCGGAGGCGCAGCTTGGCATCGGCGATTCGCTTGCGGATGCGCAGCGACGATGGGGTCACCTCGAGGAGCTCATCGGGCCCGAGGTACTCGATCGCGTACTCCAGCGTGAGTTCGCGCGGCGGGACGAGGGAGATCGTCGTCTCGGCGGTGGAGGAGCGGACGTTCGTCAGCTTCTTCTGCCTGCAGATGTTCACTTCGACGTCGAGATCCCGGCTGGCCTCCCCCACCACCATGCCCTCGTAGACCGA
>CAYJWO010000173.1:0-3136 GCA_964373825.1 uncultured Planctomycetales bacterium | reverse complement strand
TGTTCGAGCACGCGGCCCGGCCGACGACGAAAGACATGGAGCTCTTGACGATCGGACGCCATTTCCGGCTGGACCCCGACACGAAGGTCATCCTCGGGCGCAACGCGATGGAGAACCTGATGCTCGAGGGGCACGCGGAGGCCGGCTACCATGTGGTGCGCCCGACGTTCCCGGCTCCAACGGCGCTGGTGGTTGGAGAGCTCACGCCGGCCGTCCGGCAGCGCACCCTCGCCCTCATCCTCCAGTACACGCGAGCCGAGCGGCTGCCAGTAGACGGAGCGCTGCCAGTGGTGGTGGATGGAGTCTCGTGGGCGGCGAATCGAGATCTGGCTGGCGTCGACGGGGCCGCAGAGCTCGTGCTGAGGGTCTAATGGCGGACTACGTATTTCGCGTCGGCGGCGAAGGCGGCGAAGGCGTCATCAGCACCGGGGAGCTCCTGACGCTCGCGCTCGCCCGGAGCGGCTACGAGATCTACACCTTCCGCACCTACCCCGCGGAGATCAAGGGCGGGCACGCGAACTACCAGGTGCGGGCGGCCAGCCAGCTGCTGCTCTCGCAAGGGGCGGCGGTCGATGTGCTCGTCGCGTTCAACCAAGAGGCGTACGACAAGCATGTCAAGGACGTGCGGCCCGGCGGGGTCGTCGTCTACGATGCGGACAGTTTTGCTCCATCCCTTCCCGTCCCGCCCTCCAAGGATGCGCCGGTCTTCTACGGGATCCCGATGTCATCAATGGCGACGGAGCAGGTCGGGGTGAAGCTGACGAAGAACATCCTGGCTCTCGGCGTGCTCTCCGCGCTGTTCGACATCCCGAAGGACGTGTTCGAGTCGCTGCTGCGGGATAAGTTCGGCCGCAAGGGTGAGGCCGTGCTCCAGAAGAACATCCAGGCGCTGGGGATCGGAGTGGCCTATGCCGCGCAGCAGGTGAAGAAGCGGGACACCATCCGGCTGGGGCCAGGCCCGCGCACGGCCAAAGAGCTCGTCATGTCCGGCAACGAGTCGCTCGCCTTAGGCGCCATGGCGGCCGGCTGCCGCCTCTACGCGGGCTACCCCATCACCCCGGCCACCGACATCATGGAGTTTCTCGCCAAGGAGCTGCCGAAGATCGGCGGGGCGGTCATCCAGACGGAAGACGAGATTTCCGCGATCGGTGTCGTGCTGGGCGCCTCGTTCGCCGGCAAGAAGGCGATGACGGCGACCTCCGGCCCGGGCTTCTCGCTCATGACGGAGATGATGGGGCTGGCGGTCACCGCGGAGATTCCGGCGGTGATCATCGACGTCCAGCGGGTCGGGCCCTCGACGGGCATGCCGACCAAGACGGAGCAGGGCGACTTATACTTGGCCGTCTACGGCGGCCACGGCAACTGCCCCCGCATCGTCATGGCGTTGACCAGCGTCCAGGACTGCTTCTACGGGATCATGCGGGCGTTCAACCTGGCGGAGCAGTTCCAGATGCCGGTCGTCGTGCTCTCGGACCAATACCTGGGGCACCGTAAGGCTACCGTGCCGGTGCCGGACCCGTCGCAGGTGCCGGTGGTGGACCGGCGCAAGCCTCAGGGCGAGGAGCTGCACTCGTACCTGCGCTACCGCTTCACGTCCGACCATATCTCGCCGATGGCGATCCCCGGCATGCCGGGCGGCGGCTATGTCGCCGAGGGGCTGGAGCACGATGAGCTCGGGTATCCGGCGGCGTCCAACCACGAGAACCACCTGCGCATGACGCGCAAGCGCTACGGCAAGTTCGAGGCGGTCGAGCGCGTGTCCAACGAGCTCGTCCAGCTCTATGGCGAAGAGCACCCGGAGATCGGCGTGATCGGGTGGGGGTCGACCGAGGGGGTCATCCGCGAGGCGATCCAGATGGCGCTGGCCGAGGGGCTCTCGGTGGGTGCCTTGCACCCCAAGATCCTCTACCCGCTGCCGCTGGCCCGCCTGCGCGACTTCATCACCGGGACCAAGGCGGTGATCATCCCCGAGGTGAACTTCACGGGGCAGTGGGCGACGCTGCTGCGCAAGCGCTTCGCCTACGACTTCATCCAGCTCAACAAGTGCATCGGGCTGCCGTTCACGCCCAAGGAGATCTTCGACAAAATCAAGGAGGTGGCGGCGCATGTCCACCACGGCAGGTCAGCTTACGCCGCAAAGCTATAAGACCGACGAACACCCGATCTGGTGCCCCGGGTGCGGCGACTTCGGGGTGCTGGCGTCGCTGTACAACATGCTGGCGGGTGCCAAGGTCGAGCCGCAGAACCTCGTGGTCGTCTCCGGGATCGGCTGTTCCGGGCGCACCCCGGGCTTCATCAAGTCCTACGGGTTCCACGCGGTGCACGGGCGGGTGCTGCCCGTCGCCCTCGGTGTCAAGGTCGCCAATCCCTCGCTCGAGGTGATCGCCGTCGGCGGGGATGGCGACGGGTTTGCGATCGGCGGCGGCCACATCCCGCACGCCGCGCGGCGCAACCCGGACATCACGTACATCGTCATGGACAATGCGACGTACGGCCTGACAAAGGGCCAGTACTCGCCGACCTCGCCGGTCGGGTACGAGGCGGGCTCGACGCCCTACGGGAATATCGAGCAGCCGCTCAACCCGATCGCCATGCTGATCACCTACGGGGCGACCTTCGTCGCCCAAGGGTACTCCGGCAAGCCCAAGGAGCTGACCGAGATCCTGTCCCGGGCGCTCGCCCACAAGGGCTTCGCGTTCGTCAACGTGATCAGCCCGTGCATCACGTTCTACAACACGTACAAGGTCATCCCGCCGCGCCTGGCGGCCATCCCCGGCGACCACGACGTGACGGATCGGCTCAAGGCTCTGGAGCTTGCCCTGCAGACCGAGCGCCTCCAGCTGGGGGTGTTCTACCAGGTCGAGCGGCCAACCTTCGGGGACGGCATCGCCGAGATCCATCGCAAGGCGCAGGCCGCCAGCCCCTCGCGTCTGGACGAGCTGTTCACGCGCTTCACCTGAGGCGTGCTACAATACTCAACTTGTTGTGCAACGCTCGCGCCCGTAGCTCAATCGGACAGAGCGCTTGGCTTCGAACCAAGAGGCAGCAGGTTCGAATCCTGCCGGGCGCGCCCTCACCGCAGTGGTGACACGAACTTTCCGGGCCGCTAGCGCAGTTGGAAGAGCAGCTGACTCTT
>CAYJWO010000172.1:0-3158 GCA_964373825.1 uncultured Planctomycetales bacterium | reverse complement strand
GCAGCTGCCCGGAGGGCTTGGGGTCGCCTCGGGCGGGCAGCGGGAGTTCGTGCCCACCCTGGTCCGGGCCGCGGTGGCGACGGGGTTCTGCCACGGCATCTTCCTGGAGATTCACGAGGCCCCCGACCGGGCCCCCGTGGACGGGCCGAACATGCTGTCTTTGCGCGACGTCCCGCGCCTGCTGGACGACATCCAGGCCATCCGCGGCGCGCTCAACGGTGTGGAAGTTCAGGGTTCAGGGTTCGGGGTTCGGGGCACTTGCCCGCAGCCCCGACCCCCCAACCCCCAGCGCTCTGAGGAGGGTCGATGACGGCTCTCCTGCGCCGCGCGCGGCAGGTGCTGCGCATCGAAGCCGAGGCGATCCAGCGGCTGGCCCCTCGCCTGGACGCCGGCCTCGCGCGGGCCGTCGAGCTCGTCCTCCGGTGCGACGGCCGCGCCATCGTCACCGGGATGGGCAAGGCCGGCCTCATCGGCCAGAAGCTCTCCGCGACGCTGGCCTCGACGGGCACGCCAAGCGACTGGGTCCATCCGGCGGAGGCGATCCACGGCGACATGGGGCGGGTCACGAAGCGCGACGTCGTGATCGCGCTCTCGAACAGCGGCGAGACGGAGGAGGTAGCACGGCTCCTGCCGGTCATCAAGCGCATCGGGGCCCCGCTCATCGCGCTGACCGGCAACGTCCGCTCGACGCTCGCCAAATACAGCGATGTGGCGTTGGACGTCGGCGTCACACGCGAGGCGTGTTCGCTGAACCTCGCTCCGACCGCCTCGACGACGGCAATGCTGGCGATGGGCGACGTGCTGGCCGTCCTCGTGGCCGAGCGGCGCGGCTTTCGCGAGCGGGACTTTGCCCTCCTGCATCCCGGCGGCCAGCTCGGCCGGCGCCTGCTGTGGCGGGTCAGCGACCTCATGCGCACGGGGAAGGCCCACCCGGTCGTCCGCGACCACGAACCGGTCAAGCGGGTGCTCCTGGCGATCACCCGGGCCCGCGCCGGAAGCGCGAGCGTCGTCGACGCGCGCGGGCGGCTGGCCGGCATCTTCACGGACGGCGACCTGCGGCGCCACCTGGACGACGGCTCCGGCATCCTGAACCGTCCGGTCCGCCAGGTCATGACGCGCCGGCCGAAGACCATCGCCGCCGACCGCCTCGCCGCCGAGGCGCAGCGCATTCTGCAGGAGCATCGCATCGATGAGCTCGTCGTCGTGGACCGCCAGCGCCACCCGGTGGGGCTGCTGGACATCCAGGACTTCCTGAAGGAGGGCTTCTGACGATGGCGAAGCTGTTGCGGGAGCTCTACGACGATCTGCGCATGGCCCAGTCCCAGAGCGGCCGGTCGGCCAGCGGCGGCTCGGACGATCCGTTTGTGCTGCAGGTGACGCAGATGCTCCTGTGGTACGGCGTCCAGGCCAAGGCCAGCGACATCCACGTCGAGCCGGTCGCGAATGGTGCGCGCATCCGCTACCGCATCGACGGCATGCTCCAGGAGATGCTCAAGGTCCCCGTGGAGATCCGCGACGCGCTCATCCGGTCGCTCATGGTGAAGTCCGGCATGACGGCGTACCCCGTGGGCCGCAGCAAGCCGCAGGACAGCCGGATCGACTTCGAGACGGACGGCCACAAGCTCGACCTGCGCCTCTCGTCGTTTCCCAGCCTCCATGGCGACGTGATCGCGATCCGCCTCCTGGATCGCAACGCGCCGCTGCGGCAGATCGTCGAGCTGGGCATGGCGCCGGACGTGCAGAAGGTGTTCGAACGGCTCATCGCGCGCCCGAACGGGCTCGTGCTGGTCGCCGGGCCCGCCGGCAGCGGCAAGACGACCACGCTGTACGCCGCGCTCAACAAGCTGCGCTCCCCGCAGATCAAGATCGTCACGCTGGAGGACCCGGTCGAGTACCAGGTGGACGGTATCGATCAGGCCCAGATCAACCCCCAGGTGGGGTTGACCTTCGCGTCGGGCCTGCGCGCGGTCCTGCGGCAGGACGCGAACGTCATCCTCGTCGGCGAGATCCGGGACCAGGAAACCGCCAACATCGCCGTGCGCGCCGCCCTCACAGGGCATCTCGTGTTGTCCACCCTCCACACCCGGCACAGCTGCGGGGCCATCACGCGGCTCGTCGACATGGACATCGAGCCGCACCTCATCTGCGCCTCGCTCAACGGTGTCTTGGCCCAGCGGCTGGTCCGCAGGGTGTGCCGGTCGTGCCGCGAGCCGGCCCCGTCCGCCGCGCAGGTGGTGGAGCGGTTGTGGCACGATCAAGCCGGCGACATCCCCCCGGACCTTCGCAACGCCAAGTTGGTCCGGGGCAAGGGGTGCGTCGCGTGCAACGAGACCGGCTACCAGGACCGCACCGGCATCTTCGAGCTAGTACAGCTGACCGATGAGCTGCGCCGGCCCGTGCTGGCGCGCGAGACGAGCCGGCTCTATCCGATCGCCACCGCCGCCGGGATGCGGACGATGCTGCGGGACGGCCTCGAGAAGGCCATGCAGGGGGTCACGGCGGTCGAGGAGATCCTGCGCGTCACCGGCGAAATGGAAGAGTTCTGATTCACGAAAGGCGTTCATTGGTTCACTGGTTCATCAGTTCACTGGTGGTTCGAGAACTAGTGAACCAGTGAACCAATGAACCGATGAACTAGTCGCATGGGGTTGACACAGGAGCAGTGGGCGCAGGTCCGCGCGCGCGCCCAGCGGATCGTCGCACTGATCGTCGATGTCGATGGCGTGCTGACGGACGGCCGGATCATCTACGCCGAGCACGGCGACGAACTCAAGCAGTTCGACGTGCAGGACGGGGCGGGGATCGTCTTCTGGAGGCGGGCGGGGTTGCGTTCCGCGATCGTGACGGCGCGCACGTCCCGGCTGGTGAAGCGCCGCGCGAAAGAGATGGGGGTGGATGTCCTGGTCCAGAAGGCGCTGCTGAAACTGCCGGTGTACGAGCAACTGCGCCGTCGCTGGCGGTTGACCGATGAGGAGCTCTGCGTCATCGGCGACGATCTCATGGAGCTGCCGCTCCTGCGGCGAGCGGGACTGGCGGTCGCGGTGCCGAACGCCGTGGAAGAGGTCAAAGCCATCAGCCACTACGTGACCCAGCGGTCCGGCGGCCATGGGGCGGTTCGCGAGGTCGTTGATTTGATTCTCAAGGCCAAGGGGCTGTGG
>CAYJWO010000171.1:0-3174 GCA_964373825.1 uncultured Planctomycetales bacterium | reverse complement strand
GGGTTGACCTCCTTGTCATAACTCTTTTGTTGAAAACAAGTTCCACAGGATGCGGGCGAGGTATCCTCGCTGAGCTCTTGCACGTGGCGACCGCCATTGGCGTGACCATCCTCACCGTCAACTACGGGCCGATGCTGAAGGGTCTCTTGAGCTCTCTCGTGCCGTGGCTGGACCCCACGCTGGCATCCTTCGTCACGTTCTGGTTGTTTTTTCTGTCGCTCCTTCTGACGGGACGCTATCTGCTGCGCTCATTGGAACGGTTTCTGACGTGGGAGCGGCTCCATTGGGTGACCCGCGGCGTCGGGCTGATGCTAGGAGCCGCCCGGGGGCTGTGGTGGGCCGGACTCATCCTGCTGGCGTTTGCCGGCAGCGGGGTCGGGTATCTCGAAAAGAGCCAGTCCGAGTCGATCCTGGGACCTGGGGTCGTGCAGGCGGCTCGCCAGGCGGTGGAGCGGGTGTCCGACGCCGTTCCCGGCGCCCAGCAGCGCTACCGCGCGCTGGTGCCGCCGCTCAAAGCTGCATCGCGGTCCAACGCATCGTGACCTACAGATGATTCCGGAATCGCTGATCGATGAGATCCAGAGCCGCGTCGAGATCGCGGACATCATCGGCCGCTACGTGCCGCTCAAGCGCGCCGGACGGCACTGGAAGGCGCTCTGCCCCTTCCATAAGGAGAAGACGCCGTCCTTCGTGGTGAATACCGACAAGCAGATTTTTCACTGCTTCGGCTGCGGGGTGGGGGGAAATGTCTTCAGCTTCCTCATGCAGCATGACCGGCTGACGTTTCCCGAAGCGGTCCAGCAGATCGGGGAGCAACTCGGCGTGCGCGTGGACGGGGACGCCGGCGAGGTAGGGCGCGAGCGGCGGGAGCCGCTGTTGGCGCTCCTCGAGCAGGTCGCGCAGTACTTCGAGCGGACGCTGGCGCATCCGGAGCAGGGGGCTGCTGCCCGTGCCTACGTGGCGCAACGCGGCGTGTCGGAGGCGGCCCGGAAGGCGTTTCGGCTCGGGTTCGCCCCCGCCGGGTGGGAGCGGTTGGTGACGGCGGCGACAGGTCGCGGGATTTCCCTCGACCAGCTGGCGGCCGCCGGGTTGGTCGTCCAGGGCCGTTCCAGCCCGTACGACCGATTTCGCCAACGGCTGATTTTTCCGATCACGGATGTCCGGGGGCGGGTCGTCGGGTTCGGCGGTCGCAGCCTCGACGGCCAGGAGCCCAAGTACCTCAACAGCCCCGAGACCGCGGTCTACAGCAAGGGGCGTCAGCTCTTTGGATTGGCCCAGGCCAAGGAGGCGCTCGACGCCGCCAAGGTGGCCGTGGTGGTGGAGGGGTACTTCGACTGCGTCGTGCTGGCGAGCACTGGCCTCACCCACGTGGTGTCGCCGTTGGGCACCGCCCTGACGCATGAGCAGGCACGGCTCCTGAAGCGATACGTCGACGAGGTCGTGCTCGCGTTCGACGCGGATGCCGCCGGCGAAGCCGCGACCCTGCGGGGGCTCGATCTGTTGCTCGAAGCGGGGTTCACGGTGCGCGTGGCGGATCTCCCTTCGGGCCAGGACCCGGATGAGTGTATCCGCCGCGACGGGCTGGCCCGGTTCCGGGAGCGGTTGGAGGCCAGCCGCAGCATGTTCGAGTTCCTTCTGCAGCTGGCGGCTCAGCGCCATCCGCTGACGACCGCCGAGCAGCGGGTCGAGGCCGCGCAGTGGGTCCTGGGGACGGTCGCGAAAGTCCCCAACGCCATGTTGCGGCGGGAGTACGCACGGGAGCTGGCCCAGCGGTTTCAGCTGGATGAGCGGGCCGTGGACGAGGAGCTGCGTCGCGCGATGGGGCGAGCACCGGGCGGGGCCGGCCTGGAGATGGCACGGCGACCCCACTCCGCGGCGTCCGGAGCGGAACGGCTGCTGGCCGCGCTGGTGGTGGAGGAGCCGTCGCGCTGGGAACAGGTGCGCGGGCGGCTCTCGGTGGAGCACGTCACCGACCCGACGCTGCGGCGCATCCTCGCGATGACGGCGGAGGCGCTGGCGGCCGGCCGCCCCCCGACCGCCGCCCAGCTCGCCTCGCGGCTCTCGGCGCAGGGCCTAGCATCGATCGTCGGGGAGCTCATGGCGCTCGCCCAGACCGTGGCGGCGAAAACGGCAGCCTTCGAGGAGTGCGTCAAGCGGCTGCGGGCGCACGCGCGCAAGGTGATGCAGGAGCAGCTGCAGGCCCAGCTTCATGAGGCGCAAGCCCGGCACGATGAGTCAACCATTCGGCGGCTGCTGACCGCGTATCAAGGACAGCTCAAGGGAGGGGACGCGTAATGGCGGACCAGGACAAGCGCAAAACGTTGAGTGAGCGGCTCGCCCACGTGATCAGCATGGGGCGCAGCAAGGGCCGCCTGACGTACGATGAGCTCAACGCCTTGCTGCCGGAGGACATCGCGTCGCCGGAGGAGATCGAGGAGCTCCTGGCGGTGCTGGGGCGGGAGAACATCGAGATCGTCTCCAAGCCGTCCACGCCGGCCTCCCGTCTCGAGGACGCCGAGGCCAAGCGGCAGCGCGAGGAGGAAGCCCCGGAGCTCGGCGAGATCGGACAGTTGGACGACCCGGTCAAGATGTACCTGCGCCAGATGGGGCAGATCCCGCTGCTGACGCGGGAGCAAGAACTGACGCTCGCGAAGAAGATTGAGGCGGCGGAGCTCGCCTACCGGGCGGCGGTCCTGCAGCTGCCGATCGCGCGTCGGGAGATCCTGCGGCTGACAGACCTCCTCATTGACGGGGAGCTCAATCCGGAGGAGTACTCGAAGGACGACCCCAACCTCAAGCGCGAAGACCTCATCGCGCAGCTCCTCCGGCTGCGCGTCCGGCTGCGCCGCACGCACACGAAACGCGGCGTGCAGCGCATCTTCGTCAACTACCACCTGACGATCCAGGCGATCGGCTGGCTCGTGGAGCAGCTGCAGCGCTATGTGCGCGGGGCCGAGGCGGTGGCGCGGCACATCACGCACGCCAAACGCGCCCGCGCGCGGGCGAAGCTCCGAGCCCTCACCCGCAAGCGCCGGGAGCAACGGCGCCTCATGGGCGGGCCCGCGGAGACCATGCGCCTCGCCCTCCGGAACATCGCGCAGAAGGACGTCGAGTACACGAAGGCGAAAAAGGAGCTCGTGGAGGCCAACCTGCGGCTGGTCGTGAGCATCGCGA
>CAYJWO010000170.1:0-3184 GCA_964373825.1 uncultured Planctomycetales bacterium | reverse complement strand
ACCATACCTCTGTGCCGTGGCGCAGGACGCGCTCGACGACGCCGGGCAGCACCCAACCGGCGAACGGCGAGTGCGCGCCCTTGGAAGCGAATGCGGCTGGCTTCACCGTCCACGTGGCGTCCGGATTGACGAGTGCCACGTCGGCCCACGCGCCAACACTCAGCGTGCCCGCTTCCAGTCGCGCGATGCGCGCCGGGTGCACCGTCAGCCGCTCGATCAGCTGGCTCCACGTCATCAGTCCGGCGGTCACCAGCGTCTTCACGCACACTCCCAGCGCCGTTTCCAGCCCGCTGATACCGAAGGGGGCGGTGTCGAAGTCCGCGGCTTTCTCCCAATCGGTGTGCGGCGCGTGATCGGTGGCGATGCAGTCGATCGTCCCGTCGCGCAGCCCTTCGATCAGGGCGAGACGGTCCGCCTCCGCGCGCAGCGGCGGGTTGACCTTCGCCTCGGTCCGGAACCCTTCCACCGCCGCCTCCGTGAGCGCGAGGTGGTGGGGGGTCACCTCGCACGTCACCCGGACGCCGCGCGCCTTGGCGTGGCGGACGAGCTCCACCGACGCCGCACTCGACACGTGCGCGATGTGCACCCATCCGCCGGTCAGTTCGGCCAGGGCGAGGTCGCGGGCGACCATCGTGGACTCGGCCTCCGCGGGGATGCCGCGCAGCCCCAAGATGGTGGAGGTGACCCCTTCATGCATGACGCCGCCCGCCGCGAGGTGTGGGTCTTCCGCGTGCTGGATGAGCGGCCGGTCGAACGTCCGCGCGTACTCGAGCGCCCGGCGCATGAGGAAGCCGTCCGCGACGGCGTTGCCGTCGTCGGAGAGCGCCACGCACCCGGCGTCGAACAGCTCGCCGAAGTCCGTCAGCTCCTTGCCCTGGCGCCCCCGCGTGATCGCCCCGATGGGCTCCACCGCCACGAGACCGGCGCGCTCCGCGGCCTGGCGCACGAAATTGACGACCCCGGGGTGATCCACCGCCGGTTCGGTGTTGGGCATAGCGCACAGCGTCGTGAACCCCCCGCGCACCGCGGCCTGGGCGGCGGTGGCGATGGTTTCTTTGTCCTCGCGGCCGGGCTCGCGCAGGTGCGCGTGGAAGTCGATGAACCCCGGCACGACCAGCCGGCCGGCCGCCTGGATCACCGGCATGCCGTTGGCCGGCAAGGATGGTTGGAGCGCGGCGATGCGGCCGCGCTCGATGAGCACGTCCGCCGGCTCGTCGCGCCCGTTCGCCGGATCGATCACCCGGCCGCCCTTGATGAGCAGCTTAGCCACCGTCCGCACCCTCCAGCCGCTGGCCGCCGGAGACGAGGTACAGCACCGCCATCCGGACCGCCAGCCCATTGGTCACCTGATCGAGGATGACCGAGAAGGGGCCGTCGGCGACGCTCGAATCCAGCTCCACGCCGCGGTTCACCGGCCCCGGATGCATGATGAGGACGCCGGGCTTGGCGCGGACGAGACGCTCGCGAGTGAGGCCGTAGCGCAGGCGGTACTCGCGCAGCCCCGGCACGAGCTGGGCCTCTTGGCGCTCGTGTTGGATGCGCAGCAGCAGGAGGACGTCGGCGTCGTCAATCGCGGCCTTCACGTCGTGCGTCACGCGAACACCCAGCGATGCCATCTGCGGGGGCACCAGCGTCGGCGGCCCGCAAACGGTTACCTTGGCCCCCAGCGTCGTGAGCCCCCAGATATCCGAGCGCGCCACGCGCGAGTGCGCGATGTCGCCGATGATCGAGACGTGGAGCCCCGCGACCCGGCCCTTCTTGTCCTGAATGGTGAAGAGATCGAGTAGTGCCTGCGTGGGGTGCTCGTGCGCGCCGTCGCCGGCGTTGATGACCGAAGTACTCGTCGCCTCCGCCACGCGCAAGGGCACCCCCGCGGCGGCGTGCCGGATGACCAGGATGTCCACGTGGAGCGCCTCGAGATTGCGGACCATGTCGAGGATCGTCTCGCCCTTCGAGAGGCTGGAGCCCTGTGTGGAGATGTTCACGATGTCCGCGGAGAGCCGTTTGGCCGCCAGCTCGAACGAGGTGCGCGTGCGCGTGCTCGGCTCGAAGAAGAGGTTCACGACCGTCTTGCCGCGCAGGGCCGGCACCTTCTTGATGGGGCGCAGCGACACCTCGCGCAGCGACTGGGCGGTCTGGAGGATGAGCGTGATCTCCTCGGCCGAGAGCCCGCGCAATCCCAGCAGATCCTTCTTGGTCCACTGGAGGGTCGGGGCGGCCTGTAGTGTGGCCATCACCGCTCCTCGGAGGGTGCGGCCGCGCTGCGCAAGCACACTTCGTCGGCGCCGTCGGTTTCCTGCAGGCGCACGTCGATCTGCTCGTGGCGGCTCGTGGGCACGTTCTTGCCGACGTAATCGGCGCGGATCGGCAGCTCCCGGTGGCCCCGGTCCACCAGGACGGCGAGCTCGATCGTCCGGGGCCGGCCCAGGTCGGTCAGCGCGTTGAGGGCGGCCCGGATGGTTCGCCCGGTGAAGAAGACATCGTCCACGAGGACGACACCGGTGTCGGTGAGGTCGAAGGAGATCTCCGTGGCGTGGATGATGGGGTTGGGCGCAATGCGGGACAGATCGTCCCGGTAGAGAGTGATGTCGAGTATTCCCACCGGCACCTGGCGCTGGTCGATGAGTTCGATCGCCTTGGCCAGCCGCTGGGCTAGGACGACGCCGCGCGTGCGGATGCCGACCAGGGCCAGCGTCGCCGCGCCCCGGTGGTGCTCGAGCACCTCGTGCGCGATGCGCGTGAGGGCTCGCCGAATGGCGTCGGCGTCCATCAGCCGATGCAAGCGCGCCGCGTCCACCTCAGCCATGGGGCACAAAAAAACCCAGCCCCTGGGCTGGGTGAGATACCGATGATTGAGGACAGTACGTGCGACGTGCCATGCTCCCTTTCCCGCCTCACAGGACGGACCTTTAAAGGTAACAAATGTAGGTCTATTCTATCGAGAAAACGCCAACCTGTCAACCAAAAAAGTTATGAAGCGCTGCCCCGCAGGATCTTTCGGGGCAGCAAGCTCTCCCCTTCGGCCCCTTCCTCTCCCTCTGCCGCCACTCCCAGGGGTACTCCAGCACAGATTCCTCGCTTGGACGATTTTATAAACTCAACAAGCTGAGCTACTTCTGACGATTTATACTCCCGCTCGATAGCCTCCAGGGCGTGGCTGACGCTGAACCCCTCTCGGTAGAGC
>CAYJWO010000169.1:0-3201 GCA_964373825.1 uncultured Planctomycetales bacterium | reverse complement strand
CGCTGGCTTCGCCAGGCGAAGCCGCGGGGGTCGTCGGACAACGGCGGCCGTGGAGAAAAGCTCGTCCGCCTCCGCCGGGCTGACGCCCGCGAGTCGCTCGCGGGCTCGCCGGGAGCCCGGGCCACATGAAGCGGCTCATTGTCTACGATCTGGACGGCACCCTGGTGGATACGCGGGAAGACATCGCCCAGGCGGTCAACCACATGCTCGGCGAGCTCGACCGTCCCCCCATGGCGACCCCCGCGATCGCGCGCTACGTCGGGCTCGGGCTCGAGCAGCTCATCCGCGGGTGCCTGGCGACGGACGACGCCGGGCTCATCGAGCGGGGCATGCGCCTCTACCGCGCGCACTACACCGTCCACCTCGTCGATCGCAGCGCCTTGTATCCCGGCGTGCGCGACGCGCTTGAGCACTTCGCCGCGCGCCGCCAGGCGGTCCTGACGAACAAGCCGAACCCGTTTTCCCGCATGATCCTGGAGGCGCTCGGCGTCGCCGGCTACTTCGTGGATATCGTCGGCGGCAACTCACATTTTCCCAAGAAGCCGGACCCCGAGGCGATGCGCGATCTCATGGCGCGCGTGGCGGTGTCGCCGGACGAGACGCTGCTAGTGGGGGACAGCCCGATCGATGTCGAGACCGGGCGACGGGCCCGGGTGTTCACCGTCGGGGTTGCGCAGGGCTTCGCGGAGGACGAAGCCCTCGAGGCCGCAGGCCCCAATGCGCTGGTGCGGAATTTCCAGGAGTTCCTCGCGCTGGCCCGGCGCGAGCAGTGGTAAGTCGGCTAGGGCTGGACGGCCCGCTGCACGTGGGCGAGGAAGGGCTGCTGGACGATGCCCGCCGCGAGAATCCCGAGAATTAGCAGCCCCAAGACCAGCTTGGTGACCGGCTGGACGGGAATCGCGTCGGTCTGCGGCGGCGGGTCGAGGTACATCCGTTTGACGACCATAAGATAGTAGTAGAGCGACACGGCGACGTTCACGGCTCCCAGCGCGGCCAGCCATAGCCGCCCGCCCTCCATCGCCGCCAGCAGGACGAAGAGTTTGCCGACAAACCCCGCCAGCGGCGGCATCCCGGCCAGCGAGAGCAGCCCCACGAACATCGCCGCGGCGAGCCACCCTGAGCGCTTCGAGAGCCCGGCGAAGTGCTCCACCTCGTCCCCGCCGAGCGCATCGGACGCCGCGGTGAGCACCAGGAACACCGTCAGGGTGCTGAGCGCATACGCCAGCAAGTAATACCCCACCGCCTCGCGCCCCAGCGTTGAGCCCGCGGCAAGGCCCATGAGAAGATACCCCGCGTGGCCGATGGACGAGTACCCCAGCAGCCGCTTCACGTTCGTCTGCGTCACCGCCCCCAAGTTTCCGTAGAGCAGGGTTGCGGCCGACAGCGTCGCCAGCAGCCCGCCCCAGAGGGGGGCTAGCGGCGCGAACACATCCGAGAGCAGGCGCAACAGCGCGACCGCCCCGGCGGCCTTCGATCCGACCGACAGGAAGGCCACGACGGGCGTCGGCGCGCCCTGGTAGACGTCAGGCACCCAGAGGTGGAACGGCACGGCGGCGATCTTGAAGCCCAGTCCGGCGAAGACGAGCAGCATGCCGGCCTGGGCTGCCACCGGGGCCGCCCCGGTGGCCAGTGCGGCGCGCAGAATCGGGAAGCTGGTGGAGCCGGCGACGCCGTAGAGGAGGGCGATCCCGTAGACGAGGAGCCCGGAGGAAACGGAGCCGAGGATGAGGTACTTCATGCCCGCCTCGACGGCGCGGGGGTCCGTCTTGAGGTACGCGGCCATGATGTAGAGCGAAAAGGTCAGCAGCTCCAGGCCGAGGAACAGCATGAGGAGATCATTAAACGACGCGAGTACCAGCATGCCGAGGAGTGCTGTCAGCAGCAGCAGGTAGAAGGCGCCGACGCGTTGCGGCGCGAGATGATTTCCGAAGAGCTTCGTCATCACGATGACGACGGCGGCGGTTCCCAGGAAGAGCAGCTTGAAGAAGCGCGCGAACGCATCGGCCAGGAACATCCCTTGGAAACTTTGGCTGGAAGGAAGCCCAGCGAGCAGGGCCGCGGTCGCGAGTGCGACACCGGCCAGCGCGACCAGCCATAGGCTGGCTTGGCGAGCCGGCGGCAGGATGAGGTCCGCCGCGAGGACGACCAGGATCCACCCGCAGACGATTAGCTCGACCGTTAAGAGGCCCCAGGGCATCAGAGGTCCCTCGGGTCAACCGCCGGCTGGTGCTGAGGAGGCTGCGCGTCGGCGAGCTGCGGGGTTGCAGGCACGGCGTGCTCGAGGAGCGCGCGAGCGCTCTGGTCAATGAGGCCGAGCAGCGGCCGCGGCCAGCAGCCGACGAACAGCAGAACGGACGCCAGCATGATGTAGGGGGCCCGGGCAAATGGCGTCGTCGCATCCCGCACGTGGTGGAACGCCGGCTTCGACTCACCGAAGAACGTGCCGCGCACCATACGCAGCATGTAGATCGCGGTGATGACCACCCCCAACACCCCGCAGATGACGGCGATCGGATGCCGGTCCCACCCGCCGATGAAGATCAGCAGCTCGGCAACGAAGTTCGCAAACCCGGGCAGCCCGCTTGAGGCCATGGCGGTGATCACGCCGCAGGTGGCGACGAACGGCACCTGGTGTGCGAGCCCGCCCAGCTCCGGCAGGTACCGAGTGTGCGCCTGGTCGTAGATATGGCCGACGAGCGCGAAGGCGAGCGCCGTCATGATGCCGTGCGCGAACATCAGCAGGACCGCGCCATCCAGGGCCAGTGGCGTGAGGCAGGCGATGCCAAGCAAGACGTAGCCCATGTGGCTGGACGACGAGTATCCGATGATGAACTTGAGATCCTTCTGTCCGGTCGCCACCAAGCCGCCGTAGACGATGTTCATGACGGCGAGCGGCACGAGCCACGGCATCCAGAACTGCGCCCCCTCCGGCAGCAGCGTGAGGGCGACCCGGATGATCGCGTAGGAGCCCAGCTTCATCAAGACCCCGGCGTGCAGCATGCTGACGGCGGAGGGGGCGGCCGCGTGGCCGATGGGCGACCAGCTGTGCAGCGGCCACATCGGCGCGATCACGCCGAAACCGATGACGACGAGCGGAAAGATGCTCCGCTGCAGCCATCCCGGCAGCGGGGTCGTCGCGAAGTGGCGCTGGAGGGCGGGCAGGTCAAAGGTGCCGGCCCCGCCGCTGACGTAGAGCCAGAG
>CAYJWO010000168.1:0-3228 GCA_964373825.1 uncultured Planctomycetales bacterium | reverse complement strand
CTCCAGCGTCTCGCGGACGTTGTGATCCGTCAACAGCACCCCCAGTCCGCGGTGCCTCAGTTCGCGGATCATCTCCTGGGCTTCGAAGACGGTGATCGGATCGATCCCGGAGAACGGCTCATCCAGCAGGATGAACTGGGGCTTGGTCACGAGGGCCCGCGTGATCTCCAGCCGCCGCTTCTCACCTCCGGAGAGGGTGTACGCCTTCTGTTTCGCGAGGTGCGTGATCCCGAGCTCATTCAGCAGCGTGTCGAGGCGACGCCGCCGCTCGCCGCGGGACAGGCTGAGGGTTTCCAGGATCGCAAGGATGTTTTGCTCGACGGTCAGCTTCCGGAAGATCGACGGCTCCTGCGCGAGGTACCCGATGCCAAGGCGCGAGCGCCGATACATCGGCTTGTCGGTCAAGTCCTGGCCGTCAAGGAGGATGCGGCCGCCGTCCGGCCGCACATAGCCGAGCATCATGGCAAACGTCGTCGTCTTGCCGGCGCCATTCGGGCCTAGGAGCCCGACGATCTCCCCGCGGTGGATGGCGAGATCGACGCCGTCGACCACCGGGCGCGCGTCGTAGCCCTTCACGAGGTGCTCTGTCTGGAGCTGCTCCATCCTTAGGATCCTGGTGGTGGCGCGCCGGGGTCCGGCGGCACAAGGCGTCCCGGCGCGGCCAGCCCTTCGCCGCCGCTCGCGGGGTAGATGAGCAGGGATGGGCGTCCCACCAGGGTGATCTTGCCCATCCCCGGCTCATAGACCGCCTTGTCGCTCACCGCGGTATGCTGCCCCTGCGTCAGCCGGACGCTCCCCAGCGCCTCGGCGTAGCGGACCGCGCGGGTCGCCGGATCGAAATACGCCACGAGCGTATCCGAGAAGATCTCGCCGTTCGGGTCGTCGACGTGCACGTTCTGCTCGAATGTCGCGATGTGGCGTTCGTAGTCGAACGAGAGCGGCCCGTCGCAGGTGATCGTCACGTGTCCGTCCCCCTCGCGGGTGGCCGGTTGGTCGTTCGGGTTGAGGACCATTTCGACGTCGCGGAGGACCTTGGCGTGCTTGAGCCGTGCTTGCCCCTCCAGCCCGCGCCCGTGGAGCAGCATATGGTCCGTCTCAATCATGACCGGCTGGTCCGTCGCCAATCGATCCTGGTCTGGAATCCAGTGGAGGATCGGTGTCGCGAGCCACACGCCGTCGGTCGTGTGCACGACCACGTCGTGTTCGAGCCGCACGTGCCGAGTCACCTGCTCGACTTGGGCGGCGCTGGCGGTGAAGTAGGCCGTCCGGCCCGGATCGTACCCGACCGCGTCCGGCTGTTGAATCGTGACGATCGTCTCCTCCAGGCTCGCGCCCCGCCCGTTCAGCGTCCACCGCTTCGCGCCGCTGGCCTCATAGCCCGTCAGCGTGAATCCGGAGAGCGCCTGGGTGGCCGTTTCACTGAGCGACGTCGTGGCCGGCGGTTCCGGCGTCCGCTTCGCGCACCCCAGCCCCGTCAGCAGCAACAGCGACGTGACCATCGCCTGCAGCGGGATGGTCCCAGACGCATCCCGCCCCACATCCCCCTGCGGTATGGGTGGCGCGGCGCCAAGGGCCGCCTCAGACGGCCGCGTCTTCCAGCGGCGGTGCATCCACACCCAGTGGTCGGGGTACCGCCGGATGTACGATTCCATAACCGCGCTCCACGCTTGGGTCAGGGCCGTTACGGCTTGCGTGCGGTCGCGTGCCTCCGGCACCCGCACAGGCGGCTCGATCACGAGCCGGAACCGCCCGCCTTCGCGGATGACAAAACAGGGGACGATCGGCGCCCCGGTCAGCACCGATAGCGCCGCCGGCCCGACCGGCGTGTAGGTCGGGCGGCCGAAGAACTCGACGAAGACCCCCTCCAGGCTGTCCATATCCTGATCCGGCAGCATGCCCACGACCTGGTTGGCCCGCAGGAGCGTCGCCATCTCCTTGAGCGATCCGCGGGCGAACGTCGGCACCCCCTTCTCGCCGCGCATCGAGATCAGGAACGATTCGTATTCGGGATACCGCAGCCGCCGGGCGAGCACCCCGCCTTCGAACCCGAGGCTGCTCAGATACATCGGCACCAGTTCCCAGTTGCCGAAGTGCGCCGACACCATGATCACCCCGTTGCCCTGCTGCCGCACCTGCCGGAGATGCTCGAGTCCCTCGCAAGTGATGAGCTGCTGGAGATCGCCGGAGGACAATGTCGGCAGCGCCAGCCACTCCACCACGGACTGGCCCAGGTTCATGAACACGCGCCGCGCAATCCGCCGGCGCATTGCCGCTGACATCTGCTCGCCGAAGGCGAAGCGCAGGTGCTGGTGCGTGAGCCGACGGTGGCTCCGCAGCACCACGTACGCGAGCAGCCCCAGGGTCTGCCCGACGGTACGAACCGCAGGCATCGGCAGACGCCGGATGAGCGCGTGCAAAACTTGGAACCCTAAGAACATGACGCGTCGACGGATAGGGTGCTTCATGGGCACAAATGGATATCTTACGCTTTTCGGTGGGAAGCGTCAAGAACGCTGGCCCTGAGGCACTGGGACAGGGCGACCGTACGGCGGGTGGCGCGGCGCACGGCTCCCCGGCGCCCGGTCGGGTCGCCATCGCGCCCCGCCACTTCCTCGCCGACACGTCGCCGGCGCGGTGCCCCGGCTCGGGAGCAGCACGAGGGGGCGGGAAGCGTGCGCCGTGGCGAAGACGACTGGGATGCGCTGTGACAGCACCCGCCAACTTGCCTACTACCGGTGGCGGTGTGGTCGTGGGAAGGGAGAGGCGTGCAGAACCGTCTGCTACGAGGCGTGTTCGTGCATCTGGCGCTCAAGCCACTGGTCTAAGACATCCCGCTTGAAACGCCACTGGCCGCCGATCTTGGCCGCTGGGAAGCGCCCTTCCCTTGTGAGCTTATAGACCGTCATGACATGTAGCCCAAGGTACTGCGCCACTTCCCGCAACGTCATGATCTGGCCCTTACCATGCGCTCCATTTTTCTTCATGTGCGATCACCCGCCTTCTCTGATAGTCTTCTATGGAAGTATACATAATGTCATGGTCTAGATTCAATACTTTTAAAAAAGATTTATCTCCTTGGCGGAATTTGCTGCACATTTGCGCTTATTAACGAGAATTTACACGTCCTTGGGATGAGACAGAAGCCGTTGAGCGCCAATGAAATAGATATCTCAGGTCAGGCTTATGCATCTGGCTCCAGTGAGCGCGCTATATGCCCATTCGGAAGCA
>CAYJWO010000167.1:0-3232 GCA_964373825.1 uncultured Planctomycetales bacterium | reverse complement strand
CTCCTACATGTTCGGCTACTCCATCCCCTTCACGCATACCGGCATCCGGGCGACGTACCCCTGGACCGAATGGCTCCTCACGTGCCTGGGGGTCAACAACGGCTGGGATCTGGTGGACGACACGAACCAAGCCAAGACCACGGAGTTCAGCGTCACCCTGACGCCCATGGACACCGTGTCCTTCACCGGCACCTACATGGTGGGCGCCGAGCAGCCCGGCGACAACACCAACCAGCGTCATCTGCTCGATACGGTGCTCACCTGGCAGCCGATCGAGCCACTCACGTTGAAACTCAATTATGACTATGCAGTGGAAGACGACGCCGCGGGTCCGGACGACAACGCGGTCTGGCAGGGGCTGGCAGGCTACGCCCGCTACCAGGTCACCGACCAGTTCGCCGTGGCGGCCCGGGGTGAGTTCTTCAACGACGCGGACGGCGTGCGCACCGTGTTCACCAGCGGCATCAACGGTGTCACCGATGACGACATCAGGCTCTACGAGCTCACGTTGACCGGCGAGTACAAGTTCAACGACCACCTGATCGGCCGGTTGGAGTACCGGCACGACACCGCCAACGCGGCGATATTCCGCAGCGACGACATCGGCCAGCGGTCCTATCAGGATACGATCGCCGTGGAGTTCATTGCACCATTCTGAAACCCGTGACCTGTCCGGCCGCGCCCGCCCCACTCCCCATACCGTCGCGGGCGCGACCGCCGCGGCGACACCCCAGGGGCGCGGCCGGCAGGAGCGGTAGCTGAGCAATCAAGGAGGACGGAATGGAGTGGAAGGTAGCGGTTGATACGTTGTGGGTGCTCATCACCGCGATGCTCGTGTTCTTCATGAACCTGGGCTTCGCGTGCGTGGAGACGGGGTTCTGTCGGGTGAAGAACTCGACGAACATCCTCTCGAAGAACTTCATTGTCTTTGCCTGTTCGACGATCGCGTTCTGGGTGCTCGGCTGGGGCCTCATGTTCGGCAATGGCAATGGCTTCATGGGCCTGGACGGCCTGTTGTTTCTGGGCGGCGCCGACAACAGCCCGGCGACCGGTACCGCCTACCAGGGCGCCTACGCGGCGATGAACTGGACCGGAGTGCAGCTCCTGGCGAAATTCTTCTTCCAACTCGTGTTCGCGGGGACCGCGGCGACCATCGTCTCCGGGTGTGTCGCGGAGCGGATCAAGTACTTCTCGTTCATCGCGTTTAGTTTCATCATCGTGGGGATCATCTACCCGATCGTTGGCCACTGGATCTGGGGTGGCGGGTGGCTGGCTGGCAAAGGTTTTTTGGACTTCGCGGGGTCCACCCAGGTGCACTCGATTGGTGGCTGGGCAGGGTTGGCCGGGATCTTGGCACTCGGTCCGCGCTACGGCAAGTACAATAAGGACGGATCGGCCAACCCCATCCCGGGCCACAACCTGGCCTTGGGGTTGATCGGCTGCTTCGTCCTGTGGCTCGGGTGGTTCGGGTTCAACCCGGGTTCGACGATGGCCGCGGATCCAGAGGCCATTGCCCGCATCTGTGTGACGACGAACACGGCGGCCGCGGCCGCCATGCTCTCGGCGACGATCGTCTCAACCATGTTGCTGGGCAAACCGGACCTCGGCATGACGATCAACGGTTGTCTGGCCGGCCTCGTGGCGATCACCGCCCCCTGTGCGTTCGTGGGCGTGATGAGCTCCTGCATCATCGGGCTGATCGCGGGGGTCATTGTGGTGCTGGCGGTGATCGGGTTTGACAAGATCAAGGTCGATGACCCCGTCGGGGCGCTGGCCGTCCACCTCGTCAACGGCATCTGGGGGACGCTGGCCGTTGGGCTCTTTGCCGAGTCGCAGTGGACCCCCGGGCAAGCCTCGGGGCTGTTCTTCGGCGGCGGCCTCAAGCAGCTGCAGATCCAGTTGACCGGGATCATCGCCGTGGCGGTGTTCGTGTTCCTCGTGGCGTACCTGTCGTGGCAGATCCTCAAGTTCACGATGGGCATTCGGGTCAGCATCCAGGAGGAGATTGAAGGGTTGGACATCGGTGAGCACGGGCAGACGACGTACCCTGAGTTTGTCACGCGCAAGCCGGCGTACTCCTACGTGAGTATCGCCGAGCGCATCGCGGAGTGAGGATCCGACCATGAAGAAGATCGAAGCGATCGTTCGACCGGAGCGCGTGGAGGACGTCCGCAAGGCGCTCACCAAGGCGGGCTACCCTGGACTCACGGTCACCGAAGTCGAGGGGCACGGGAAGCAAAAGGGGGTCACCCAGCAGTGGCGGGGTGAGAGCTACCGCGTGGAGCTTCTGCCGAAGGTGAAGCTGGAAGTGGTTGTGAGCGACCGTGAGCTGACCAAGATCATCGGGGCCATCGCCGACGCGGCCAAGACCGGCTCGGTCGGCGATGGGAAGATCTTCGTCTCGGACGTGAGCGACGTGGTGCGCATCCGCACTGGCGAGCGGGGAGAGGGCGCCATCTAGTTGACTTTGATCGGCCTCGTCGGTTAGACTTGACCATTCCACAAGGAGGTTTCATGCCGAGAGTCGCTGTCTCTGAACGCGCCGCCCGTTCACGCGTAGCACCGTACCGCGTCGCCTCCCGCGCGGCCGCAACGTCCACGAACTCCAAGCACGTCGTGCCCACCTACACCGACGAAGCCGTCAAACGGGTCTGGCAGCTCATCAAGCAGCACCACATCACGGTCGTGGACCTGAAGTTCAACGACCTGCCGGGCCTCTGGCAGCATTTCTCCATCCCGGTGGAGGAGGTCGCCCAGAGCGCCAAGGAGGGCATCTGGGTGGACGGGATCGGGTTTGACGGCTCCTCCATCCGCGGGTTCCAGAAGATCCACGAGTCGGACATGAACCTGTATGCCGACCCCACGACCGCGGTGCTCGATCCCGTGTGCGAAGTGCCCACCCTGAGCCTCGTCTGCGACATCTACGATCCCTTGACGAAGGCCGCGTACAGCCGCGACCCGCGCTTCATCGCGCGCAAAGCCGAAGCCTACCTGAAGAAAACCGGCATCGCCGACCTCAGCTACTGGGGTCCGGAGCCGGAGTTCTTCATCTTCGACGACATCCGCTTCGACTCGACGGAGAATTCCAGTTACTACTACGTCGACTCGATCGAGGGCGAATGGAACTCCGGGCGGGACGAAAAGCCAAACCTCGGCTACAAACCCCGCTTCAAGGAGGGCTACTTCCCGGTCCCGCCGCACGACATCTTCCAGGACATCCGCAGCGAGATCA
>CAYJWO010000166.1:0-3262 GCA_964373825.1 uncultured Planctomycetales bacterium | reverse complement strand
ACCATGAGGTTGCGGCCGTTGTGCGCCGCGAGCCGCTCGACGATCTGTGCTTGGACGAGGTTCGTGTCCTGGTACTCGTCCACGAGGAGGTGGCGGAACTGCCGCCCGAGCCGCTCGGCGACGTCCGGGTGCTCCGCCAGCAGCACGTCCCAGTAGCGTAGGAGGTCGTCGTAGTCCACCGCGTTCGCGGCCCGCTTCTTGGCCGCGTAGCGGCGGGCGATCCCCTCCAGGATGTCCACCCATTCAAGGAACTGGGGGGCGCGCTCCTCAACGACGCCGGCCAGCGGCCGCTGGGTGTTGAACGCCATGCTCAGCAGGTCCAGCACCACCGCCGGCGAGGGGAACCGGCGCTCGGTGGTCGGGACGCGCGCCTCGGTGAGGCACACCTTGAGCTGATCGCGCTGGTCTTCCTCATCCAGGATGGAGTAGTTCGGCTGCAGCCCGACGCGCGCGGCGTGCAGGCGCAGCAGCCGATTGCCGATGGCGTGGAACGTCCCGCCCCAGACTTTTCCGGCGCTCGACCCCGCGAGCCCCTCCACGCGGCCGAGCATCTCCCGTGCGGCCTTGTTGGTGAACGTCGCGAGGAGAATCTGCGCGGGTGCGACGCCGCGCGCGACGAGATAGGCGACACGGTACGTGATCGTCCGTGTCTTGCCGGAGCCGGCCCCGGCGATGACGAGCTTCGGCCCGTCGCCGCAGGTCACCGCGGCGCGCTGCGCCTCGTTGAGGTCGCGTGCCAAGTCGAGCTCGAACGAGGCGGGGGTGCTCGTGTGGATCGTGAAGGTCCGCGCCATGCGGGGTCCGCGCTAGCGGAGGAACTCCTCCATGAGGATGGTCGGGTCGCGGTCCAGGATCAGGCGGGCGCTGCGGGTGATCCGATACTTGTCCTTGTCCATGACGAGGATGTCCTGCTCCACGAGCTGCCGCAGTGGTGCTTCGTCGAACGCGTCGTGGAGGAACAGCATCTCCTTGAGGCCGTCGAACGACGCCCCCTGCGGGTGGTCGCGGTAGAAGAACGTGAGGATCTCCCGCAGCTGCACGTTGCTCGCCGCGGTCACGAGAGCCTGTCGCACCTGGGCGTCCATCGCGTATCCTTCGCTACGCGCCAGGCCGCCGCGGCCAGCACCAACCCGGCCAGCAGCCACGCGCCGATGACGTCGGTCAACCAGTGCCGATTCAGATAGAGGCGGCTGAGCCCCACGAGGACCAGGAGCGCCCAGCAGCCAAGGACAGCGGCCAGCGCGCCGGGGAACCGCCGTCCTTCGACTGCGCTCAGGGCGCCACCCTGAGCGACGTCGAACGGGCGCCGCCCGGACAGCCCCTGGGCCCACCAGCCGTAGAGGAACCCGGCGCGGTACGCGTGGCCGCTGGGAAATCCGGCCAGCTCAAAGCGGTCTAGCAGCGTCATGGAGGCGGGCAGTAACACCGTGTCGGGGCGCCACTGGGCCACGACGCACCGGAGGATGACCTGCAGCGCGAAGCCGCCGAGACCGGCAGCCGCGAACGTCGCGAGGCGGCGCCACGCCCTGCGCCAGACCCACCAGCCGCTCATGATGGCCGACGCCGCCAGCACCCAGGAGACGTTCCCGAAGCACGTCACGGCGGCGGCTGTGCGATCCCACAGCGGTGCGTGCCACGAGGTCATCCCGACCCGGACCGCCTCGTCAACACCACGGAGCGCTCCGAGTTTCACCGCCACCGCCAACGTCACGAGGGCGACGGCCCAACCCCGCCACGCCCGCGATGCGTCCTGTGGCATCAGGAAGAATCGCGCCCCCGGAGCGCATCCTGAAAGGCGCGGGCCGACCGGCCGATGGCTCTCGCGACTTCCGGCAGCCGCCTAGGCCCCAGCACCAAGATGGCGACCACGAAGATGACAGCGAGCTCCGACACTCCGAGATTGCCCATGGGTTACAGCCCCCTCACGTGCGCCCGCAAGGCCTCCAGCGTCTTGGCGCCAATCCCGCGCACCCGCCGCAAATCCTCCAGCGTTCCAAACCGGCCGTGGGCGGTCCGGGACGCGACGATCCGCTCGGCCAGTATTGGGCCGATGCCGGGCAGGCGCTGTAATTCTGCAACACCGGCGGCATTGACGTCAACTCGGCGCGCCGCGTCCAGAGCGGCGTCCCAGGCCGCGGTGTCCGCCTGCGATGGACCGCCGATCGGCGGGGATCCGGTGGCGCGCGACCACCAGACGATCGCGAGGACCGCGACGGCGACCCACCCCAATCCCGTCGCGAGCCGACGCTCCTGAGCTCCCATCACACCACCAGGTTGACGAGGCGCTGGGGCACGACGACGGCGTGGCGCACCGGTTTGCCGTCCAGCGACTTTCGCACCATCGGATCGGCGAGCGCCGCCGTCCTGACCTCATCGTCAGTCGCGACCGTCGGCACGCGGATGCGTGCGCGGACCTTGCCGTTCACCTGGACGACCAGCTCCACCGTCTCCGTCACGAGTGCGGCGGGGTCGTGCCGCGGCCACGACGCGCTGCTGAGCCCGTCGCGGTGCCCCAGCCGTTCCCACAGCTCCTCGCAGATGTGAGGGGCGAAGGGCGACAGGAGGAGGACAAGGGTCTCAAAGGCGTCGCGCGAGTTCGCTGGAGGCTGGAGGCTGGAGGCTGGAGGCTGGTCAATGGCACCATGCATGGTGTTCAAGAATTCCATCATCGCAGAGATGGCGGTATTAAACTGCAGGCGTTCGATATCGTTGGTGACACGCTTGATCGTTTCGTGCCGTTTCCGTTCCACAGTGGGGTCAATGGGATGTCCGGTGTGGCCTCGAGCCTCGAGCCTCGAGCCTCGAGCAACCAGTTCTCCAAGCCGCCAGATGCGGTTCAGGAAGCGATCGATCCCCTCGATGCTCCGCGTGCTCCAGGGCTTGACCGCCTCCAGCGGCCCCATGAACATCTCGTAGAGCCGGAACGCGTCCGCCCCGTGGGCGTCGATCACCTCGTCGGGGTTGACGACGTTGCCGCGCGACTTGGACATCTTCTCATGGTCCTCGCCGAGGATGAGCCCCTGATTGACGAGTCTCTGAAATGGCTCCGGCGTCGAGACAAGCCCGAGATCGCAGAGGACCTTGTGCCAAAACCGCGCGTAGAGCAGGTGCAGCACCGCGTGCTCAGCACCCCCGACGTACAAATCTACCGGCATCCAGTAGCGTTCTTTCGCCGGGTCCCAGGCCCGCTCCTCGTTGTGGGGATCCAGGTAGCGCAGGTAGTACCAACAGGAGCCCGCCCACTGCGGCATCGTGTTCGTCT